>NZ_JBFBKP010000024.1:0-55123 GCF_040702285.1 Arthrobacter sp. NPDC080086 | reverse complement strand
GGCGTCCGGCAGCGCGTCGGCCGCGACCGCGGTGGCCTCGGCGAACTGCGTCCGGTACAGCTCCGCGTAGCGGCCCTCGGCGGCCAGCAACTCGCTGTGCGTCCCCCGCTCGACAACCACGCCGCCCTCGATCACCAGGATCGCGTCCGCGGCGCGGATGGTGGAGAGCCGGTGGGCGATCACGACGGCGGTGCGGCCTTCCAGCGCGGCACCGAGCGCGTCCTGGACCGCGGCCTCGTTGGTCGAGTCCAGCGCGGCGGTGGCCTCATCGAGAATGACCACCCGCGGCTGGGCGATGAGCAGCCGGGCGATGGTGAGGCGCTGGCGTTCGCCGCCGGAGAGCCGGTAGCCGCGCTCCCCCACGATGGTGTCCAGGCCGTCCGGCAGCGAGCGGATCATGTCCTCGAGCCGGGCCTGGCGCAGCACGTCCCACATCAGCTCCTCGGTCGCGTCCGGGCGCGCCAGGCGCAGGTTGGAGGCGATGCTCTCGTGGAACAGGTGGCCGTCCTGGGTCACCATGCCCAGGGTCTCGCGCATCGAATCGAAGGTCAGGTCGCGGACGTCGACGCCGGTGCCCGGTTCGCTGCCGCCGAAGCGGACCGCCCCGGAGTCGACGTCGTACAGTCGGGACAGCAGCTGGGCGATGGTGGACTTGCCGGCGCCGGAGGACCCCACCAGGGCCACCGTCTGCCCGGGTTCGACCCGGAAGCTGATGCCATGCAGGACTTCCTCGCCGCCCCGGGTGTCCAGGGTGGAGACGTCCTCGAGTGAGGCCAGGGACACCTTGTCGGCCGAGGGGTAGGAGAATCGGACGTTGTCGAATTCCACGGAGAGCGGTCCACGCGGGGATGCCACGGCGTCCGGCTTCTGCTGGATCAGCGGCTTGAGGTCCAGGATCTCGAAGACCCGCTCGAAGCTGACCAGCGCACTCATGATCTCCACCCGGGCGCTGGAAAGCGCGGTGAGCGGGGCGTAGAGGCGGGTGAGCAGCAGGGCCAGCACGACGACGTCGCCTGCGGCGAGCTGGCCGCCGAGCGCCAGCCAGCCGCCCAGGCCGTAGACCAGCGCCAGTGCCAGCGCGGAGACCAGGGTCAGGGCGGTGACGAAGGTGAACTGCAGCATCGCGGTGCGGACGCCGATATCCCGCACCCGGCCGGCGCGCACGGCGAATTCATGGGATTCCTCGTCCGGGCGGCCGAAGAGCTTGACCAGGGTGGCGCCGGGCGCCGAGAAGCGCTCGGTCATCTGGGTGCCCATGGTGGCGTTGTGTTCGGCCGCCTCACGCCGCAGCTCGGCCAGCCGGGAGCCCATCCGCCGGGCCGGGATCAGGAAGATCGGCAGCAGGATCATGGCCAGCACCGTCACCAGCCACGACTTGTTCAGCATCACGGCCAGGGTCAGGACCAGGGCCACCACGTTGCTGACCACGCCGGAGAGGGTGCCGGCGAACGCGGACTGGGCGCCGATGACGTCGTTGTTCAGCCGGCTCACCAGGGCGCCGGTGCGGGTGCGGGTGAAGAATGCGATAGGCATCTTCTGGACGTGGTCGAAGACCCGGGTGCGCAGGTCCAGGATCACGCCCTCGCCGATGGTCGAGGACAGCCACCGCGTCACGAGGCCCAGGCCGGCCTCGGCAACGGCCACGATCGCGATCAGGACGGCCAGCCAGATGACCGTGCCCGCGTCCGTCTTGGCGATGATCGCGTCGACCACTTGGCCGGCGAGCACCGGCGTGGCGACGGCCAGGACCGCCATCACGATGGAGAGCAGCACGAAGGCGATCAGCCGGTTGCGGTGCGGCCGGGCGAAACCGAAGACGCGCTTGACCAGGGCCTTGGAGAAGCTCCTGGAGCCGTCGGCGCCGCGGGTGATGTTGTAGAGGGAGCTCCAGGCGACCCGGTCCATACTCATGTGTTGGTGCCTTTCGGGGCGCTCGCGCCCAGCAGTTCGGTGACGGTGCCGTCCACGACGTTCCAGCGGACGTCGAGGCGGACGTTTTCCAGGAGCCGGCGGTCGTGCGTGACCAGCAGCAGGGCGCCGTCGTAGCTTTCCAGCGCTTGCTCCAGCTGTTCGATCGCGGGCAGGTCGAGGTGGTTGGTGGGTTCGTCCAGGACCAGCAGGTTCACGCCGCGGGCCTGCAGCAGCGCCAGCGCCGCGCGGGTTCGTTCCCCGGGCGAGAGGGAGTCGACGGTTCGGGAGGTGTGGTCCGCCTTGAGCCCGAACTTGGCCAGCAGGGTCCGGACCTCGGCCGCCGTCTGGTCGGTCAGGACGGCCTCGACGGCGTCGGCGAGCTTAAGGTGTCCGGCCAGCAGCCCGCGGGCCTGGTCGATCTCCCCGACGGCCACGGAGGCGCCCATCGAGGCGTCCCCGGAGTCGGGCCGTTGCACGCCAAGCAGCAGGCGCAGCAGGGTGGACTTGCCGGCCCCGTTGGGGCCGGTGATGCCGATCCGCTCGCCGGCGTTGAGCTGCAGGTTCACCGGGCCCAGGGTGAAGTCGCCCTGGCGGACGACGGCGTCGCGCAGGGTGGCGACGACGGCGCTGGAGCGCGGGGCGGCGCCGATGCTGAACTGCAGCTGCCATTCCTTGCGCGGTTCCTCGACCTCTTCCAGCCGGGCGATCCGGGACTCCATTTGGCGGACCTTCTGGCCTTGCTTCTCCGAGGACTCGGTGTTCGCGGCGCGGCGGATCTTGTCGTTGTCCGGGCTCTTCTTCATCGCGTTCCGGACGCCCTGGGAGCTCCATTCCCGCTGGGTGCGGGCCCGTGAAACCAGGTCCGCCTTGGTGGCGGCGAACTCCTCGTAACGTTCGCGGGCGTGCCGGCGGGCGACGGCGCGTTCCTCGAGGTAGGACTCGTAGCCGCCGTCGTAGACCGCGACGGCGTTCTGGGCCAGGTCCAGTTCCACCACGGTGGTCACGCAGCGGGCCAGGAACTCGCGGTCGTGGGAGACCAGCACGACGCCGCCGCGCAGGCCCTGGACGAAGGCCTCCAGCCGGGCCAGGCCGTTCAGGTCGAGGTCGTTGGTGGGCTCGTCCAGCAGCACGATGTCGAAGCGGCTGAGCAGCAGGGCCGCGAGCGCCACCCGCGCCGCCTGGCCGCCGGAGAGCCCGGTCATGGCCGCGTCCTCGCCTACCTCCAGGCCCAGGTCCGCGAGTACGGCTGGGATGCGGTCGTCCAGGTCGGCGGCGCCGGAGGCCATCCAGCGGTCGAAGGCGGCCGCGTAGGCGTCGTCGGAGCCGGGTGCACCGGAGCCGAGGGCCTCGGCGGTGGACTCCATCTCTACCGTGGCCTGGGCGCAGCCGGTCCGCCGGGCAATGTAGCCCGCGACGGTTTCGCCGGGGATCCGTTCGTGTTCCTGGGGCAGCCAGCCAACAAATGCGTCCGCAGGGGCCAGGCTGACCGTTCCCTCCTGGGGTTCGTCGACGCCGGCCAGCAGCCGGAGGAGAGTGGACTTGCCGGCACCGTTCGCGCCGACGACGCCGACCACGTCCCCGGGCGCCACCGTGAGGGAGAGTTTGGAGAAAAGAGTGCGGTGGTCGTGGCCGCCGGAAAGGTCTTTCGCAACGAGGGTTGCCGTCATGAATCCATCCTCTCACCGGCCGCCCGGACGGGGCTGCGGGGGCATGTTCCGGCTCGCAGCGGGCCGGGCATAGAAGAACCCGCTGGTCCGGACTTGGGGGGTGTACGGACCAGCGGGTTCGAGCAACTAGCATAGTTGATTCGGGCCCGCCGGCAAAATCGCCGGCGTCAGGGTCCGGACTCATGACAGGGCACAGCGGGGGCAGGTGCGAACACGCCGAAAGAGGAACCAGCCCGTGATCACCACTCTCCTGGTCTGCGTCCTGGCGGTCTGCGCCGTCATCACGGTGCTTAGGATTCCCGCTGCGTTGCGCGGCGAAAACCGATCCCTGTTCGGCATTTTCCTGCTGGCCACCGTGGCCATGGTGCTCAGCATCCAGGCAAGCTATAACGCCATCGACCATCTACTGGGGTCTCAAAACTACGCGAACCTGCTGCTGCGGTTCGTCATCTACGGCACCGTGCTGCTGGCCGGCTACAAGATCGCCAAGGGCTTCGAGAACAAACGGAGCCTCCGGCTCCTGCTGGGCCCGGTCGGGCTGACCGCTCTGGCGCTGATCTGCCTGGCCACCGCCGTGCCATTCCTGCTGGCGAACACCGCCGGCACCTCGGTAGGACTGGCCACGCTGCCGGACCAAAGCGAGCACAACCGCCAGCTCATCGCCCTCTACACCCTGGCCGGTCGGCTCTACCCCGCCTACGTGGCCGCCTGCCTCCTGCCGGCAACCATCCACGCGCTGCGGTCCCGCCTCCCGGGGCTGGTTCGGGGAGGGGCGGCGCTCCTGACGCTGGGTTCTATCGCCATGGTTGTGATGCCGTTCAGCGATCTCGTCCCCCGCGGCCTGACTTTCCTCCAGTACTACATCAGCTCGGCTGCCGTCCTGGGGCTGGTACTGGGACTGGCCCTGATCTGGCTGGGACGGCTGTCCGCCCGGCGGTCCGTGGGCTCCGGGCTGAAGAATTCCCACGAATCCCGCATGGCGGGACCGGCGAAGACGGGCAAGAGCGACCTATAATGGTTCTCAGCATTGGGGGGTGCCGGCCATCGTCGGCGGCGTACCGTTAGTGCTGTGAGGCCCTGCCAACCCGCTCCGGTACGAATCCGCAGAAAGTCATAGATGCCCTTACCCGCCAAAGCCTTCCAACTCTGGCTCCATGGTGTTGCGCCCGCGGCAAGCACCGCTGACATCTGCAGGATCTCGGGACTGAAACGGACGACCCTGGCGCAGCAGTTGGTGCGGGGCAAGGTGGCCGAAACCTCCGTGGTCAGCATCAGCCGGGCACTGGGGATCAACCCCGCCGAGGCCCTGTCCTCTTTCGATCAGTACGCCGAGCTCAAGCAGCTGAGGCGGCCTCCCACCTCCGCGGAACTCGTGAGCCAGATCGCCACCATGGACCTCCTGGAGGCTGTCGTGGCGCGCTCCTCGGGCCGGAGCGGACGACTGACACTGAGCCCGCCGCCCCACGCCACCTCCGTGCGGAACTGGGTGGACGCCGTCGACGACGGCGAACTGCGGCACCGGGTGTCGGCCGCCTCCGGCGTCGCCCCGCAAAATTACTCGGCGCAGCTGACCGCCAACCGGTTGTCCCCGGAACTGGCCATTGCCACATCGCGGGCTGCCGGCGTCGGCTTCAGCGCCGGCTTTGTGGCTACCGGCCTGATCACGGAGGCGGAGGCCGGTTGGTCCCCCTCAGCCCGGCAGGAAGCCCTCGACGCCCTGTCCGACGGTGACCTCGTTTCCCTCGGCGGTGACCGGCTCCAGGCCCTGGGCCGCACCCTGCGGCGGCAGGAACAGGAACAGGCCCAGACCGAGAAGATCTGGGAGAACCTGGGGTGATCGACATCCTGCAATGGACCACGCTGGGCGTCTGCGCACTCCTGGCCGTGTTTCGCATCCCTAGCGCCCTCCGCGGGGAGAACCGGCTCATGTTCGGGATCTTTCTGCTGATGACGCTCGCCATCCTGCTCAGCATGGAGGCGCCCTACGTCGCGGTGGACCAGCTCCTGGGCGGCACCAACATTGCCAACCTGGTGCTCAGGTTCGTCATCTTCGGGGTCATTCTGCTGATCGGGCTGCGCGTCGCCCGCGGTTTCGGCGCCGGGCGGGCGCTCTCATGGATTGCCGGGAAGCCGGGCGTCACCGCACTGGCCCTGGCCTGCGCCGCCGTCATCGTGACCTTCCTGCTGATGGACACCCAAGGGTCCTCTGCGGGCCTCAAAGCTATTGCAGCCAAGGACGCTCGTAACGCCGCACTGGTAGAGGTTTACGGCGCGTTCGGCCGGCTTTACCCCTGCTACATCGCGGTGGTCCTGTTGCCGACCATGATCCGTACCGTGCGCAGCCGCCTCCCTGTGCTGATCCGGCTCGCGGCGGTGTTCCTGTCGGTCGGCGCGGTGGGGTTGGTCCTCAGTCTGTCGTCACCGATCATCCCACCGGGCATGGGATTCATCCGGTTCATCGTCAATTACACCGCCGTGCTCTGCTACGTCCTGGGCCTGGCCGCCGTCTGGGCGGACAAAATCAGGGCGCAGGCCCGGCGCCGAAATCCGCTGCCTTCATCCGAGAGCAGCTTCTCCCCCTAGAAACGAGGCATCATGACGTTGCTGGGATGGGGAACCCTGATTGTTTGCGGCGTGGCTCTGCTGCTCCGTGTGCCCGACGCCGTCCGCGGCCGGAACCGGACCGTCTTTGGCATCCTGTTCCTGGCCACCCTCTGCAGCCTGCTCAGCCTCCCGGGCCCCTATGCCGCCGTCGACGGCGCCCTCGGCGGGATCAACCTGACCAATCTCGTCCTGCGCTTCCTGGTCTGTGCCATGGTCCTGCTGGTGGGGCTGCGCCTATCCCGGGCCCTGGGCGGCGCCCGTACCCGGGAACTGGTGACGGGCCGGTGGGGACGCCTGGCCATGGCAGCGGCGTGCGTGGCGCTTGCGGTGACGTTCTTCCTGATGGACACCCGCGGCTCCTCGGCGGGGCTGGAGGCGCTGCCGGACCGGGGTGGGCGCAACGCCGCACTCGCGCCGATGTACGCGGGCTTCGGACGCGTCTACCCTGCTTACATCTCGCTGGTCCTGCTGCCCGCCCTTCTCGCCGCGGTGCGGGCACAGTTGCCCCGGCTGGTGCGCAGCGGCGCGGGCCTGACCGCCGCCGGAGCGGTCGCCGCCATCCTCACGGTCCCCGTTAGTTTTGCGCCAGACGCCTGGGACGACGCACGCATCGTGGTGAACTACGCGGCGGTCCTCGGCTACGTGCTGGGTCTGCTGCTCTTCTGGTTGTCGGGGCGCCTGTCCCGGCCGCAAGATAACGCTCCGGCAACGTTCCGGGAAAAATAACGTCATGCATTCACAAAATCATTAGACCGTGAGAGAATCATGAATGTGTGAAAACGCCGCCCGGTCCCTTGAATGGGGATTCAGTCTGATTGGACCGGCGGTCGTCCAAGCGCCATTGGGGGGATGAGTGGTAGCGGTCCGCAAGGACCGCTCCCACTCAGCCTGGTTTAAGGCCACTTTCCGCCCCGCGGCCGCCCGCAGGTTGCCGGAACCGCCGGAAAGACCCGGTTCAGCAGGCCAGGCGCAGGGTCACCAGCTGGAACGGGCGCAGCTCCAGCACCGCATCGGCCCCGCGGATTTCGACGCCGGGCGCGTCCGCCGGACGCTCCAGCAGGTCCACAGACCAGACCCGGGACACAGCAAAGTACGCCGAGAGTACCCCACGCGAGCGTCGGCCGAGGGCCTCATAGAGCCTGACCACCACGTCACCGGAGCCGTCCTCGGCCAGTTTTACCGCCTCCACCACCAGGGCCGGGTTGCTCACGGCGACCAGCGGCTCCGCCCCGTGCGCCCCCTTGACCATGCGGGGCGCAAGGTTGGTGCGGTACCCCTCCTCGACGGCGTCGGCAATGCCCGCACCGGGCCGCACCGTCACGGTCAGCTCGTGCGGCCCCTGGTCTGCGCCGGGGTCGGGGAACTTCGGCGCCCGCAGCAGCGAGACCCGCACCGTGGTGGTGGTTCCCCCGTCGTCCCTGACCTGGCGGGTGACGTCATGGCCGTAGCTGGCCGCGTTGCTGACCGCCACGCCATACCCGGGCTCCTCCACGTGGATCCAGCGGTGGGCGCAGATCTCAAACTTCGCCGCCTCCCAGGACGTGTTGACGTGCGTGGGCCGGAAGACATGGCCGAACTGAGTCTCCGCGGCGGAACAGTCCGCCCGCAGGTCCAAGGGGAACCCCAGCTTGAGCAGCTTCTCGCGCTCCCGCCAGTCCACGGCCGTGGCGATCTCCAGCGACGCGGACCCCGGCGCCAGCCTCAGCCGCTGCGTCACGGGTGAGCCGCCCGCCATCCGCTCGATCACGACGACGGCATCACCGCCGTCGCGCTCCAGGGTCACGGACCTGGCCTCGGTCAGGGCGGTGACGTTGCGCCGGTAGAAGGAATCGATGTCCCAGGCGTCCCATTCGTTGGGGGTGTCCCGGTGCAGTTCCAGGAGGTTGCCGGCGGCGCCGGGGGCGATCGCCTCCCGTCCGCTGGCGTGGTCCCGGAGCGAGACCAGCAGCCCGTTCGCGTCCACTACGGCACGGATGATCCCGTTGTCCAGCACGAAGCCGCTGTCGGCCGCCGTCGCGTTCACGGCGGCGCCGGCCGGTTCCGGTTCGGCCGCGCCGAGCGCGGGGACCCCGGCGCGGGCGTGCGGGGCGGCGTTGAGCAGGATATCGCGGTCCCCGTCCCCGAGGACGGCGGCGGCCGCGGCCGCGATGATCGCCTCAAGGTCACGGGCGACGGCGTCGTAGTTCCGTTCCGCGTCCTGGTGCACCCAGGCGATCGAGCTGCCGGGCAGGATGTCGTGGAACTGCTGCAGCAGCACCAGGCGCCACAGCCGCTTCAGCTCGGCCGCCGGGTAGGCGGCGCCGGCCCGGACCGCCGCGGTGGCGGACCAGAGCTCCGCCTCCCGGAGCAGGTGCTCGCAGCGGCGGTTCCCCCGCTTGGTGTTGGCCTGGCTGGTGTAGGTGCCGCGGTGGAGCTCCAGATACAGCTCCCCCACCCACACCGGCGGGGACGGATAGTCTTCCGCCGCCTCGCTGAAGAAGTCCGCCGCGGAGCCTATCCGCACCCGCGGCGAGCCCTCCAGGTCAGCGGTGCGCCGCGCGGCCGCCAGCATCTCCCGGGTGGGTCCGCCGCCGCCGTCGCCGTAGCCGAAGGGCAGCAGGGACATGCTGCCGCGACCGTGGTCCCGGTAGTTGCGCTCGGCGTGGGCCAGTTCGCGGCCGCTGATCTCGGAGCTGTAGCTGTCCACCGGCGGGAAGTGGGTAAAGAGGCGGGTGCCGTCGATTCCCTCCCACTCGAAGGTGTGGTGCGGCATCCGGTTGACCTGGTTCCAGGAGATCTTCTGGGTCAGGAACCAGCGGCTGCCGGCGGCCTTGACGATCTGCGGCAGCGCGGCGGAGTAGCCAAAGGTGTCCGGCAGCCACGCCTCGTGGCATTCGACGTCGAACTCGGCCAGGAAGAAGCTCTTGCCCTCGAGGAACTGCCGCGCCATGGCCTCGCCGCCGGGAATGTTGCTGTCCGCCTCGACCCACATCCCGCCGACGGGGACGAACTGGCCGGCGCGGACCTTGTCCCGGATGCGTTCGAACAGTTCCGGGTAGAACTCCTTCATCCAGGCCAGCTGCTGCGCGGAGGAGCAGGAGAAGACGAAATCGGGGTCCTCGTCCATCAGCGCCACCACGTTGGAGAAGGTCCGGGCGCACTTGCGGATGGTCTCCCGGACCGGCCAGAGCCAGGCCGAGTCGATGTGCGCGTGGCCGGTGGCCAGCAGCTGGTGGGCCGAGGCGTAGGCCGGGCGGGACAGCACCTCGGCGAGCTGCGCGCGTCCGGCGTCGGCCGTGCCGGCGACGTCGTCCGGGTCCATGGTGTCCAGCATCCGCTCCAGGGCGCGGAGGATCTCGTGGCGGCGGGGCAGCTCCGTGGGCAGTTCGTGCATCAGCCCCCGCAGCGTCCAGATGTCCTGGTGCAGTTCCCAGACGCACTGGTCCAGTTCGGCGATCACGATCCGGCCCAGCCGGTAGCGGGGCTCGGTACCCGCGGTGGCCTTGTCCCCCAGCGGCGTGGCGGCGAAGGTCCAGCCCTGTGAGAGGTCGGGGTTCGCGGCCGCCTCGACGTAGAAGTCCACCGTCATGCCGCTGCCGAGGAGTTTCAGCGGAATGTACTGGTTCCGCGGCGAGATGGCTTTGATCACGGTACCGTCCGGCCGCCAGGCGGTGCCCTCACACTGGAAGCCCGGCAGGTCCGCGCTGAACCCCAGGTCAACCAGGACCTCGACGGCGGTCGGCGCGCTGCCCCAGGTCTCCGGCACCTCGCCCTGGAGCCGCAGCCAGGTGGTGGACCACGGGCCGCCCCAGGGTGCCCCGGGGTCCTGCGGGGTGAAGTCCTCCTGCTGCAGGGCTTCCAGGGCCGGGACGGGTTCCCCGGGCGCGGTCCAGCTGCTCAGGCGCAGCGGGACGGTGCGGGGGTAAATGGCCGGAACGATGCGTTCGCGCACGAAGCGGTCCAGCCGGACTTCCGTGAGACGGCGGTCGTCGTGCACAGTGAACCTCTTTTTGCTCTGGTGCGGAGGAACCGGGCGCAGGCCTGAATCCAGTCGTTGGATTAATCTACGGCGCCACGGGTGCTTAGGCCAGCCGTCCGGTTGAGGGCAGGGCGGCCGGCACGCCGATCCGTTCGTGGCCGGCGTACACGTTCAGGCTGGTGCCCCGGCTGAAGCCCGCCAGCGTCATCCCGCTGGCTTCGGCGAGTTCCACGGCCAGGCTGCTGGGTGCGCTGACGGCGGACAGGACGGGAATTCCGGCGAGCGAGGCCTTTTGCACGAGTTCGAAGGAGGCGCGGCCAGAGACTTGCAGGACGGTGCCGCGCAGGGGCAGCAGCCCCTCCCGGAGTGCCCAGCCCACCACCTTGTCGACGGCGTTGTGGCGGCCGACGTCCTCGCGCAGGCAGAGGAGCTCGGCGCCGCCGTCGTCGGAGATGCGGAACAGCCCCGCCGCGTGCACGCCGCCGGTCGCGTCGAAGACCGCCTGGGCCTCACGCAGCCGGTCCGGGAGCGCGGCCAACGTCTCGACGGGCACGGCCACCGGGTCCCCCGCGGGGCTGAAGTGCGAGGACTTCTCGACGGCCTCGATCGAATCGGTGCCGCAGATCCCGCAGGAGCTTGAGGTGAAGAAGTTCCGTCCGGTGTCGGGGCGGACGACATCGGGCCGGAGCTGGGCTTCCACCACGTTGAAGGTCTGCACGCCGTCTTCGTCCTCGCCGGCGCAGAAGCGCAGCGAGACGAGCTGGTCGGCGGACCAGATGATCCCCTCGGAGACCAAGAAGCCGGCCACCAGGTCGAAGTCGTTGCCCGGGGTGCGCATGGTGACGGAGAAGGACGTGCTGCCCAGCCGCACCTCCAGTGGTTCCTCCACCGCCAGCACGTCCTCGCGGTACCGGACCGGGAACTCACGCGCCTGCGGGGATCCGTCCAGGACAAACTTGTGCACTTTGCGGCGTTGCGTCACGCGGCCCATTCGGTACTCCTCATCAGCGGTGCGGTGGGGCGGCCCGGCCTGCGGCCGGTTCCCGCCCCTGGATCCATTCTGAACTCGGCCGTGGTGCCAGCCAAGCGGGCGCCAGCCACGCCGGGCCACGTCTGGCCGGTGTCAGCCAAGCAGGGCGCTCCAGTCGACCGGACCGTTGCCGGCCGGTTTCTTCGGGGTGCGCCGCGCGGAGGGTTTCGGTGCGGGCTTGCCGGCGTCGGGCTCGGGCAGCGGCCGCCCCCAGGGCAGCGCGAACGCCGGGACGGGTTCGCCCAGCTGCGCCCCGTGCGGCGGGACCACCAGGACCCCGTCGGCGGCGGCCAGTCCGCGCATCATGCCGGGGCCGGTGTGCTGGGCCGGGGAGGCCATGCCGTAGACCATGCGGAAGGGCATCAGCCGGGTGCGGCCGGGATCGGCGTCGATCATCGTGCCGCACGGGACCTCCGTGACGGGCGGCGGGGGCCGGTGACCCAGCGCGGCCAGGAGTGGTCCGCCGATGGTGGAGAGCGCCATCATGGCTGCGAGCGGGTTGCCGGGCAGCCCGATGATGAAGCGTCCGTCGGGCAGTTCGGCCAGGACCGCGGGGTGCCCGGGACGCATCGCGATGCCGTCGATCAGCAGCCTGCCGCCCAACTGCTCGACGGTGCGGCGGAGGTGGTCGGTTCCGGACCGGCCGGTCCCCCCGGTGGTGATGACGACGTCGGCGGGCGGGGTGTCCTCGTCGTCGCCCACGGGTTCGGGGTCCTCCAGGGCGGCGAGCCATTCGCCGTCCCCGTCACCGATCTTGATCTCGCCGGCGGGGACGCCGCCGAGCAGGTCGACGACGGCGGACAGTTGAGGACTGAAGGTGTCCCGGACCTCCCCCGGCTGTGGCACGCCGCTGGCGACCACCTCGGAGCCGGTGAAAACCAGGCGGACCACCGGTTTCCCCAGCACGGGCAGCGCGTCGTGGCCGGCGAGGGCGGCGAGGGCCAGGTGGGCCGGGTTGAGCACGGTCCCCTTGGGGATCAGAACCTCACCCTCGGCCCCTTCCTCGGCGGCTTTGCGGATGTGGTCGCCGTTGCGGGGCTCCCCCGGCTTCGCGCCGCCGCCAAGCTTGAGCACCGGCAACTGGTCCTCGTCGGGGCCGATCACACCGCTCTCGCTGCGGAGCACGGCCTTCGCACCGGCCGGGATCAACCCGCCGGTGACAATGGGACTGGCCTGGTGAGGGGCGAGGCGCTGCCCCGGCTCGGCCAGGATCCAGGGGCCGCTGCCGTTCACCGCCCAGCCGTCCATGGCCGAGGACGCGTAGTGCGGCATGTCGTGCAGGGCCGTGACGTCGGCGGCGAGGGTGCGGCCGAGGGCGCGGCGCAGGGCCACCGGGGCCGGCGGGATCGGGCTGGCGCAGTCGAACGAGAGCTCCCGGGCTTCCTGCCACGTGTGGGCCAGGTGCCGGTGCGCGGCGGGCTCGGTCCGGGCGTCGTCGGCGTCGTCGCGGGGTGGCTCGGACGTCATTCCCCGGGGGCCTCGGCGGCGTATTCCTTGGCGAGTTTCCGCGCGACGCCCATGGCGGCCCGCATGGAGACCTCGTCGGTGGCCTGGCCGGTGCCGGAGGCCAGCCCGGCGGCGAAACCGGCGATGAAGGTGGTCAGCGGTGCGGCCGGGCGGATCACGGAGTGCGCGGCAACCCCGGCGAGTCCCAGTACCTCGTTGATGTCGATGTCGACGCCGTCGAGCTCGAGGGCCTGGAGCAGCGCGCGGCACCAGTCCTCGAGGGTTTCGTCCTGGCTCTTCACGGTGGGCCTTTCATGTCGTGTGCGGGCGGCCGCTTCCGTTCCCGGCCACGCCGGGACGCGCGACCCCAAGGGCCTGGGCGTCCGCCCAGGTGTCGACGTCGTCGGTGGACCCGGGCGGCACGGGAACCGTCCGCAGGTCCAGACTAGCAAGCAGGCCGAACAACGATCCGCCCACCAGCGTGCCGTGCCGTGCCGCGTCCGCCACCGATCGTTGTAGCGCGGCCGTGTCATAAAGACCGGCCAACGGCTGGATCCGGCCGTCCGCGGAAACGGCGACGCTGCCTTCCGAGCCGGGCTGCGCCCGGGAGCGGTCGGCGAAGAGGGCGTGGACGGCGTCGGCAACCAGCGGCATGTCGCAGGCCAGGACCAGCGTCAGCGGCGCGGGGTTTCGGCCCGCCGCCCCGCCGCCGGCAAGGGCCTCGAGCCCGGCGGCCAGGGCTGCCGCGGGTCCGGCGAAGGGCGGGTCTTCACGGCACAGGAGGATGCCGCCCGGGAGGCTGCCGGCT
Source organism: Arthrobacter sp. NPDC080086 (assembly GCF_040702285.1). Lineage (NCBI taxonomy): Bacteria > Bacillati > Actinomycetota > Actinomycetes > Micrococcales > Micrococcaceae > Arthrobacter > Arthrobacter sp. NPDC080086. The sequence goes on along the minus strand of NZ_JBFBKP010000024.1, from coordinate 41,699 downwards.
TCCGGGCCCACGACGGCGACGCTGCGTGCCCCGGCCGCCGCGAGCAGCGACCGCTCCAGCAGGGTGTCCCCGCGAAAGCGGAGGGCGGCCTTGGGGGTTCCGCCCAGCCGGGAGGACCTGCCCCCGGCGAGGATGACGGCGTCGAATTCCACCCGCCCAGCCTAGCCGCCTGCGGGCGGCCGACGGTGCTAGTGCGCGGATTCCGGCAGCAGGAACGGGTCCCATGCGGGGGTAGGCTTCTCCAGCTCCTTGATCTGCCAGATGGTGCCCTTCGGCGGACCGGGAGTGAAACCGAGCTTCCAGCCCATCTCGGCCGGGGTGTGGTCGCCCTTGACGTTGTTGCAGCGCAGGCAGGCGGCCACCAGGTTCTCCCAAGAGTCGGCGCCGCCCCGGGACTTGGGCTGGACGTGGTCGATGGTGTGGGCCGGTTTGGCGCAGTACGCGCACCGGTGGCCGTCCCGGCGGAGCACTCCGCGGCGGCTGACCGCGGTCACCGTGTTGTAGCGGGGGCGGATGTAGCGGTTGAGCAGGATGACGCTCGGCCGGCCGAGGATGTCCTGCGGCCCCACCACGGGGTCGTCCCCCTCGGCCACGACACTGGCCTTGCCCGTCAGCACGAGCACCAGTGCCCGGCGGAAGGTCACTACCGCCAGCGGTTCATATCCAGCATTCAGAACGAGTGTGCGCATCCGCATCCCTCTTCACGGCCGCACCCGCCAGTGGCACGAGGGCCGGCTGCCCTCTGCATGGTCAGGCTAAGGATCGACACCACAAGAGTAAACACGGGTGGCCCGGATTACCGAATTTCGGGCCCCAGGGCATCCGTGGCGGATCCCGGGCCGGTCTGGCACCGGAGGGTTCCGGCACCAATCCAGGCGGTTAACAGAGAAGGACCCCCGCCGGTGGCAGGGGTCCTTTTCGAAGCTTCGCGGGAAGCGGCGGTCTTAGCCGCCGACGCGGATGAAGACCGGGCCGGAACCGACGTTGACGCTGTAGAGGGCGGTGGTGCCGCCGTTCCAGCCGCCGTGGACGGCCATGCCGTTGCCGACGTAGACGGCGATGTGGGCCATGCCCATGCCGCCGTTCTGGTAGTACGCGAGGTCACCCGGCTGCGCTTCGGCGGCGCTGACGGTGCGGCCCAGGGACAGGTAACCTGCCGGCCAGCCGTGGTAGTGGATGCCGACGGCGGCCAGGGCGTTGGTGGCCAGCATGGTGCAGTCCTGGGACACGCCGATCTGAGCGTAAGCGGCGGCGGCGATCGAGGCGCCCATGCCGCTGGTGGCGGCCGGAGCCTTGGTGGCGACGGACGCGTTGACCGCGGTGCCGGCGGCCGGGGTGGCTGCGGCGGTGGTGTCTGCTTCCTGCACCTTGACGACGGGCTTCGGGGCCTCGACGACTGGGGCGGCCGCGGTAGTCACAGCAGGCTTCTCGTAGGAGATGGCGATGCTGGAGGCCGCCGAGATGGTGGCCGGAGCGGTGGACTGAACCTCGGTGGCGGAAGCAGAGGTGGATTCGCGCTGAACGTTGGTCTCAGCGGCGTTGGCCGCGATACCGCTGGTCAGGACCAGGCCGGAGGCAGCAGCGATAACCGCGGCCTGGCGACCCATGCCACCGGCGTTGTCGCCGACGGCCTTGGCAATGACAGCCAGCGAGTTGGTCTTGGTGACCTCCGCGCGGTGGCGTGCAATGGTTGCACGAGTAGTCATTTAGTTCTCTCTTTCGTGATCCTTTGTGTCCGCGCTCTTGAACAGGCGGGACTAAGGACGCTCCGGCATCTTGGGGGTACGCCGGATCGCCCCGAAACGGGTTTCTTTAGCGAAGGGTGTACTGCGAAGACGCGCCAAAAGCAGGAACTGCATTGCGTGAACCATCCCGGGCGCCGGCAAGGGCAACGCGGTGCATGGTAATCAGCGGGCTCGACTGAGCCTCGCCGGCGCGAAAACGCGCAGCATTGTGGCGTGAAGACACGAAAGTAGCCTCTCCCAATGCCTACGAGGTGAGCTGTCGGATTCGGATGGGAGTCACCCGGCCGCTCCGCTTCCTGGGAAGCTTTGCGACTTAACCCCTAGGCCTTCTTGCGAAGACCAAAATTGGTTCCCCCGCCCCTGCCAGACGATGTCATGCGAACGGACCTTGAGCGGTGGCAGAGTTAGGCAATCCACTCAAGAGCGCCAACTTCGGTGAAGTTGGCGTGCTTCATACGGTACAACAGTTCGGACTCAATGTCACATTCAGATCACGGCGTGTCACGGAAGTGTGAGCATTGCGAAGGGCTCTTCTAGAGCCAGCCCAGCGGATCAACGACGTCCCCATTGACCATCACCTCGAAGTGGAGGTGGCAGCCGGTGGAGGCACCGGTTGTTCCGCTCATCGCTATCACATCGCCACGGGAGACCTTCTGGCCGACGTGGACGCTGGATGACGACAAGTGGTTATACGTGGTCTCCAGGCCATTGCCATGGTCGACCACAATCCGGTTGCCGCCCCCGTAGGGGTGCCAGCCGGAGAAGGTTACGGTGCCGCTTGCTGCGGCATGGACGGCCGTCCCGCACTGGGCGGCGTAGTCCTGGCCGCGGTGGAATTCGCCCACCGCGCCGGTAATGGGGCTGATCCGGTAACCGAAGGGCGAAGCCGTGATCATGGTGTCCAGCGGGGCGCCGAGCGTCCCCGCGGATGCGGCGCGGGTGATGGAGCCGACGGATTGCGCGCTGAGCAGCTGCTTGAGCTTGCCGTCCGGGTCGCCCTTGGTGGTGACGGCGGTGCGGTTGAAGTCGATCTGGGCCGCGGCGGCCTTGACCTCGGGCTGGGCCGCCGCGGAGACAGATCCCGAGGTGGGGGCGTCGACGGCCAGAGCGGGGCCGGTAACGGGGACGGCCACGGTGAGCGCGATGCCAGCGGCGGCCAGGGTCATGCCGGCCTTCTGGCCCATGCCGGTGACGGCGGCGAAGTCTGCGACCTGGCGGAGCGGGCTGCGCCGGCTGCGGCGCTCGTCCCGGTGCGCGTCGCGGGGGCGCGGGGCGGTGACGTCGACGGCGGGGCGCGGCTCCGGAGCCGGGCCGGCGGCGCGGCGGCGCCCGCGGACGGTCTGCGTGCTCAAGTGGTTCCTCTCTGAAAAGCCTGCGAAGTTAGCTGTCGGATTCGGGTCAGAGAGTGCATAGACCCGGTCCGCCGATGCAAGCATCCAGGCAGAGAGGCACCCGGAAATGGTGTCCTCAGAGAGTTCGCTTGCCGCTAGCGGACTTCACCCCAAGGCCGGAATTACCGGCCGGTAGTGGTTCCCCCGCCTCTGCCAGAAGGTGATTCGCACCCTGATCCGCTGGCAGAGCTCGGCTTCGGATCAGGTAACGCTTTAGTCTCGGTACTAGTCGATAACTATAGGGGATTAAGACCCGTAGTAATAATTTCGTTATCTCCTAGACGGGCTAGTAAACAGCACACTTACGGTATGCTTCCGCGTCGCCCTACCCGCGGGTAACGAAAACGTGGGCGGCGACCTCGGGCGGCAGCTCGAGCGCGCCCTCAATGTCGGGGACGCGGACGGAGATGTACTCCCCCACCCGCTCCAGCGAGACGGTGGCCCCGGGCCGGATACCGCCCTCGTCCAGCTGCACCAGCAGCTCGGGTTCCACCTGGATGGGTTCGGCAAGCCGGCTCACGGTGATTCTGGAGTCCGCGGCATATCCCGCCATGGCGTCCAGGAGGTTGACGACGCCGTCGGCCTGTTCCGCCGTCGGCAGACCGCCCAGTTCGGCGAGGCCCGGGATGGGGTTGCCGTACGGGGAGACGGTGGGGTGGTCCAGCATCTCGAAGATGCGGCGCTCAACCCGTTCGCTCATCACGTGCTCCCAGCGGCAGGCTTCCTCATGGACATAGGCCCAGTCCAGGCCGATCACGTCGGCCAGCAGCCGTTCGGCGAGGCGGTGCTTGCGCATCACCTCGGTGGCGCGCCGCCGACCCACCTCGGTCAGTTCCAGGTGGCGGTCGCCGGAGACCACGACCAGCCCGTCGCGTTCCATCCGGCCGACGGTCTGGGAGACGGTGGGTCCGGAGTGGCGGAGTCGTTCGGCAATGCGGGCCCGGAGCGCGACGATGTTCTCTTCCTCAAGCTCCAAAATGGTCCGAAGATACATCTCCGTAGTGTCGATCAGATCCGTCATCCAGCTCAGCTCCTTGAGCGCCGTCCTTGCGTCATTCCACCGTACAGCGTGCGGGGTGCGGCCACCCGGGATCCGCCATACGCTCCGGACAGCCTAGCCTATTGTGAATTACTCCGGATAATTTGAGGGCCGGCTTCCTGACCGGACTATGACAGCCCGTTTTCCGGCACCGGGGCCGCCGTCGGGCAGAATGGAAGCGGTCCTTACCGGCCGACCAGCCACCTCTCGCACCCAGCCGACCATTGGAGCCATTGTGAGCGACACCAGCATCACCATTCCCGCGAACCTTCTTCCCAAGGACGGCCGGTTTGGCGCCGGGCCCTCGAAGGTCCGCCCGGAACAGATGGAGGCCCTGGCGTCGGCCTCGACCACCCTGCTCGGCACCTCCCACCGCCAGGCCCCGGTCAAGAACCTGGTGGGCTCGGTCCGCTCCGGCCTCAGCGACTTCTTCCGCGCCCCCGAGGGCTACGAGGTGGTCCTGGGGGTGGGCGGCTCGACGGCGTTCTGGGATATCGCCAGCTTCGGGCTCGTGGAGAACAAGGCACAGCACCTCTCCTTCGGCGAGTTCGGCTCCAAGTTCGCCGCCGCCACGAACAAGGCGCCCTTCCTGGCCGAGTCCTCGATCATCAAGGCCGAGCCGGGCACCCGGCCCGAGGCGCGGGCGGAGGCCGGTGTGGACGTCTACGCCTGGCCGCAAAATGAGACCTCCACCGGCGTGGCCGCCCCGGTCCGGCGGGTGGCCGGTGCGGAGGAGGGTTCGCTGGTCCTGGTCGACGCGACCTCCGCCGCCGGCGGCCTGGATGTCGACGTCGCGGAGTCCGACGTCTACTACTTCGCGCCGCAGAAGAACTTCGCCTCCGACGGCGGCCTGTGGCTTGGCCTGTTCTCCCCCGCGGCCCTGGAGCGGGCCGCCCGGGTCAAGGCCTCCGGCCGCTGGATCCCGGACTTCCTGGACCTGCAGACCGCCATCGACAACTCGCGGCTGAACCAGACCTATAACACCCCCGCGCTGGCGACCCTGGTGACCCTGGACGCGCAGGTGCGCTGGCTCAACGCCAGCGGAGGCCTGGACTTCGCCGCGGCGCGCACCGCCGACTCCGCCGGACGGATTTACCGGTGGGCCGAGGCGTCCAGCTTTGCCACCCCGTTCGTTACGGACCCGGCCGACCGCTCCAACGTGATCGCCACGATCGACTTCGACGAGTCGGTCGACGCGGCCGCGATCGCCAAGGTGCTGCGCGCCAACGGGATTGTCGACACCGAGCCGTACCGGAAGCTGGGCCGTAACCAGCTGCGGATCGCGACCTTCGTAGCGATCGAGCCGGACGATGTGTCGGCCCTGCTGGAGTGCATCGACTACGTCGTGGCAGAGCTGGCGAAGTAGGCCCGGGGCCGCCCTCCGGGGCGGCCTAGCGGCTGGCGGCGTCGTCGGGGTTTACCGCCCGGACGACGCCGTCGTCGTCTGCCGTGCCGATCGCCCCGCCGGGCACCAGCCGGAAGAAGCGCAGGCCGCGGGCCCGCCGGTTGAAGGCGATCCGCAGGTGGCGTGCCCGGATGATCCAGGCCATCCCGATCAGGGCCGCGCCCACGCCGGCTGCAGCGGCGACGCCCATGGACCAGCGCGGGCCGGCGACGTTCGCCACCCAGCCGACGAACGGCGCCCCGATGGGTGTTCCGCCCATGAAGATCGCCATGTACAGGGCCATCACGCGGCCGCGCATGGCCGGGTCCGTGGTGGTCTGCACGTAGCCGTTGGCGCTGGTCATCATGGTGATGGCGCACAGGCCCACCGGAACCAGGGCCACGCCGTACCAGAAGTAGTTCGGGGCCAGAGCGGCCAGCCCGGAGGTGATGCCGAAAACCCCGGCGGCCCCGAAGATCATCCGCATCCGCGGGCGGCCGCGGCCGGCCGAGAGCAGGGCCCCGGCGACCGAGCCGATGGCCATGATCGAGTTCATCAGCCCGAAGGCACCGGCGTCGAGGCCGAACTCGGTGCCCACCATCGCGGCGATGAAGAGCACGAAGTTCAGGCCCAGGGTCCCGACGATGAAGACCGCCACGAGGACCACCACAATGTCCGGCCGGTGCCGTACGTAGCGCAGTCCCTCCCGGATCCGGCCCTTGCCGCCGCGCGCCTTGGGGAGTTTCCGCAGCGACGCCGTCGGGATCCGGGCGAGGCTGGCCAGCAGCGCCACGAAGGTCAGGGTGTTGACCAGGAACACCCAGCCGGGCCCGATCGCGACGGTCAGGACACCGGCGACCGCGGGCCCGATCATCCGGGCGACGTTGAAGGAGGCGCTGTTGAGGGCGACGGCGTTGGGCAGGTAGTCGTCCTTGACCAGCTCCGAGACGAAGGTCTGGCGGACCGGGGCGTCGACGGCCGAGACGACGCCCAAAAGCAGGGCAAAGATGTACACGTGCCAGAGCTGCGCCGCCCCGGAGAGCACCAGCGCGCCCAGCAGGGCGCTCAGCAGCGCCATGGACGACTGGGTGAGGTTCAGGAGGGTCTTGCGGTTGAAGCGGTCGGCCACCAGTCCGGCGACCGGGGCCAGGAACAGCTGGGGTCCCAGCTGGAGGGCCATGGTGATGCCCATGGCGCCGGCGTCCTGGTGGCTGAGGTGATCAAAGACCAGCCAGTCCTGGGCGGTCCGCTGCATCCAGGTGCCGATGTTCGAGACCAGGGCCCCGAGGAACCAGATGCGGTAGTTCAGGATGTGCAGCGATTTGAAGGTGGACCTCATGGAAGGTCCTCCCGCTGCTCCGCCCTGAACGCCGCCAAACCGCTAGTCGGTCCCGGCGACGGACCGGGCGTCCGCTGCGCGTTCGTCGGGTTCGTCCCCGGGCTCGTCCGTCGCGCCGGTCCCGGACTCCGCGGGAGCGTCATCCTGGCCCGACTCGTCCTGGGCGGCGTCCCGCACGGCGTCGTCCCGGGCGGCGTCGGGGCTGCCCGCGTTGTCGGACTCGGCTTCGGATTGGTTCCGGTGCTCAGCCCCGGTGTCCTCGTGACCGTCGTCGGGCTGGGCGTCCTCGGGCCGGACGCGTTCGGCCCACGGCACCCACTCGGGGGCCAAGATGGAGTCCTCCGAGGGCAGCAGCCCCAACTCGTCCACCGTCACCACCTTGGAGCGGGAGTTGCGGGTCAGCACGGCGTACCACTGCCAGCCGCCGTAGCCGGGAAGCTTGGACTCGAACAGGTGGGTCACCAGGCGGTCACCCTCGCTCTTGGCGGCCAGGTGGCGGCCGACCTGCCCGGGCTCGGCGATGCCCTCCACCGCGGCACGGGCTACGTCTACGGACGCGGCCAGGAAGGCGTCGGGCTTGCCCACCCGCCACACGGGCACCCCATAGCGCGGTTTGGCCGCCGACTTCGTGCCCTTCGCTCCGGCGGCGGACGCCTTGGACGCCGGCTTCCGTCCGGAGTCGGGCACCGGGGAGCCGGTCTCTTCAGGTTCCGCAGTCATCGGCCGGACCCTACGCGTCCAGCTCGTCGGCAACCTTGCGCAGGGCGGCGGCAATAGCCTTCGCCTTGTTGCCCTCGGGGTACTTGCCGGCCGACAGGGTGCCGGAGAGGTTGTCCAGCACCGTCACCAGGTCCTGGACCAGGGGCGCGAGGTCCTTGGCGCTGGGCCGCTTTGCCTTGGCGATCGACGGAGTCTTGTCCAGCACCCGCAGGCCCAGGGCCTGGGCGCCCTTGCGGCCGTCGGCCACGCCGAACTCAACCCGGGTTCCGGCCTTCAGCTCAACGACGCCCTCGGGCAATGCGGACTTGGGCAAGAAGACCTCCTGGCCGTCCTCGCCCGCGAGGAATCCGAAGCCTTTTTCCTTGTCATACCACTTGACCTTGCCGGTAGGCACGTAATCAACCTTCTTCGTTCTGCTGGGACGCGGCCGGCGGTCACCGCATCCGCACCGATGTGCGGGTTCAGGGTATGACCGCCCCGACCGTGTTGGTCTGTTCCTTCAAGGTTATCGTGCCCGGGCAGATTTGAGCGCTTGAGGCGCGGATGCAGGCGGACTGTTAGCGTTGCTGTCATGACTCCACAGCGTCTCCGGCGCTCCCTGCTGATCCTCGCCGCCGCCGTCGCCGTCCTTTCCCTGGCCGCCTTCGGCGCGGTGATCGCCCTGGCCGCCGGCAACGCCTTGGCGCCGGTCTGGCTGACCTCGGCCGCGCTGTACGGCCTGCCGGCCGCGTTCTTGCTGATGGCCCTCCTGGTGCTCGACGCCGTCATCGCCCGCCGCCGTGCCCGCGGCCTCGGCAGGGGCTGACGGAGACCCCATGTCCCAGATCCGCGCGCTCGGCGAGGACCTGCAGGCGCGCAGCGACGAGTCGTTGCGCGCGCTGTTCGCCGCGCGGCCGGACCTGATGATCCCCGCGGTCCCCGACTTCGCCGCCCTGGCCGCTCGGGCCAGCGGCCGCGTCAGCGTCCAACGCGCCTTGGAACGGCTGAACCGGCCGCAGATGCAGGTGCTGGAGGCGCTGCACCTGTGCACCAACGCCGACACCGGCCACAGCGCCTCGGCGGCAACCCTCAAGCGGCTGATCAAGGGCTCCACCGTGGCGGCGCTGGAGCGGCTGCTGGCCTCGCTCCAGGACCTGGCCCTCGTGCACCGGGCCGATCCGCCGCACGGCACGGGGGCCCCGGCGGCACGGCAACGCCACTACCTGCCGGTCGGCAGCCTGAAGGATGTCATCGGCATCTATCCGGCGGGCCTGGGCCGCAGCTACACCGAGCTCGTGCGCCTGCAGCCGGCGTTCGCGCAGCGGGTGGTCCAGCTGGTGGCCGAGCTGCACCAGTCCGGGGCGGGGATCGCGCCGGCGGACACCCCGATGGACGCCGCCCTCGCCCTGCAGCACTGGACCGGCTCGCCCGAGGCGCTGCAGGCCCTGCTCTCCCGCGCCCCGGACCGGACCGCCGCGCTGCTGGACCGGTTCGGGAACTGGGCCATGGGCGCGGTCCCGCAGGCGCAGCGCCGCGTGTCCGTGCTGACCGAGACTGTCGACGCCGGGCCGGTCGACTGGCTGCTGGCCCGCGGCCTGCTGGTCCCGCTGGACGCCGCGCACGTGGAACTGCCGCACAGCGTGGGGCTGGCCCTGCGCGGCGGGTACGTGATCGACCACTTCGCCCTGGCCCCGCCGGTGCCGAACCTGGGCCTGACCAGCGCCGCGCTGCGCCGGAACGCGGCGCTCGGCGCGATCGCCGAGACCCTCCGGCTGGCCGGCGAACTGCTGCACGCCGTCCAGGCCCAGCCGCTTGTCACGCTCCGCAGCGGCGGCGTCGGCGTCCGGGAAATGAAGCGGCTCGCGGACACGCTGCGGATCGGGCTGCCGGAAGCCGGGGTGCTGGTGGAACTGTGCGCCCTGGCCGGACTGCTCCGGCTCGACGTGGACAGCTCGGCCTGGGTCCAGCCCGAGCAGCTGGAATGGTTGACCCTGCCGCGGCAGGAGCAGTGGCTGTGGCTGGTCAACGCCTGGCTCTCCAGCGAACGCGTCCCCTCCCTCGTGGGCCAGCCGGCCGGCGGCGCGTCCGCCCCGTCGGGCCGGGCCGCGGGGGCCGCAGGCACCATCAACGCGCTCTCCGCCGAGGCCCAGCGGCCGGACGCTCCGGTGGTGCGCAAACGGATCCTGGAGATCCTGCAGGAGCTCACCATTGAGGCCGGTGCCGCGGACGGCCAGGCACCGGTACTGGACGCCGCGGCGGTGCTGGAACGTGCCGACTGGTCGCAGCCGCGCATGGCCCGCCGCTTCAGCTCGCTGATCCGCGGCGTGCTGGCGGAGGCGGAGATGCTGGGCCTGGTGGGTTCCGGGGCGCTGAGCCAGATCGGCGCCGAGATCGCCTTGGACCATCCGGAGACGGCGCTCGGCATCCTCGGCGAACACCTTCCGGCGGCCGTGAACCACGTGCTGCTTCAGGCCGACCTGACCGCCGTCGCACCCGGCTACCTGGACCCGGAGCTAAGCGGGAAGCTGCTCGCCATGGCCGACGCCGAGGGCCAGGGCCCGGCGACCATCTACCGGTTCTCGGTCGGCTCCATCCGGCGCGCCCTCGACGCCGGCCAAGACGCCGCGGGCCTGCTGGAATTCCTCCGGACGCACTCGGCCACCGCGGTGCCGCAGCCGCTGGAGTACCTGATCGAGGACACCGCGTCCCGCCACGCGCGGCTGCGGGTGGGCCCGGCGTCCAGTTTCATCCAGAGCGAGGACGAGACGGCGCTCCTGGAACTACTCAACGCCCCCGCCGCCGCGGGACTGGGCCTCATCCGCCTCGCCCCGACGGTCCTGGTCTCCACGGCCGCTCCCCGGGACGCGGCCCAGGTGATGCGCGGACTGGGCATGACGCCCTCCCTCGATGACGCCGCGTCCGCCGTCGTCCGGCTGCGGCGCAGCGCCGCCGCGCCCGGCAGCGCACGCCCCGTCTACACGGCGCCCCGCTCGGCCCCCGAGGACGCCGACGTCGACGCCCAGCTCGCGGTGCTCCGCGGCGGGCACCCGGCCGGCGGCGCGGGACCCGGCTCCGCCCACGGTCCGGGCGGTCCCGGCGCCGCGGGGACGGCGGCCGAGGCCAGCACCCAGCTGGGGCTGGAGACCCTGCACCGGGCGATCCGGTTGAAGCAGGCGGTGATGATGAACGTGGTCGACGGCCTCGGGAATGCCACCCGCGAGCGCGTTGTTCCGCTTGCAGTGAGTGGTGGACGGGTCCGTGTGTTCGACCCCGCGAGGGAGACCGAACGGGTCCTGTCCGTCCACCGGATCATTGATGTCGAGGCCACCGAGGAACTGCTCCCGTGAATGACGGACCACTGATCGTCCAGAGCGACAAGACCATCCTGCTGGAGGTCGACCACGAGCTGGCCACCGAGGCCCGGCACGCCATCGCCGCCTTCGCCGAGCTCGAACGCGCCCCCGAACACGTGCACAGCTACCGCCTGACGCCGCTGGGGCTCTGGAACGCGCGGGCCGCGGGCCTGGACGCCGAAAAAGTGCTGGACACGCTGCTGAAGTACTCCCGCTTCCCGGTGCCGCATGCCCTCCTGATCGACGTCGAGGAGACCATGTCCCGGTACGGCCGGCTGCGGCTGGAGAAGGACCCCCAGCACGGCCTGGTCATGCGCACCTCCGACTACCCGGTCCTCGAGGAAATCAGCCGCGCGAAGAAGATCGCGCCGCTGCTCGGCCCGCGGATCGACGCGGACACCGTGGTGGTCCACTCCTCCCAGCGCGGGCAGCTCAAGCAGCTGTTGCTGAAGCTCGGCTGGCCCGCCGAGGACCTGGCCGGCTACGTGGACGGGACCCCGCACCCGATCATGCTGGACGAGACCGGCTGGAAGCTCCGGCCCTACCAGCGGCTGGCCACGGAGAACTTCTGGGCCGGCGGCAGTGGCGTCGTCGTGCTCCCCTGCGGCGCCGGCAAGACCCTGGTGGGCGCCGCCGCGATGGCCACCAGTTCCACCACCACGCTCATCCTGGTCACCAACACCGTCTCGGCCCGGCAGTGGAAGGACGAGCTGCTCAAGCGCACCTCCCTGACCGAGGAGGAGATCGGTGAGTACTCCGGCTCCGTCAAGGAGGTCCGGCCGGTGACCATCGCCACCTACCAGGTGCTCACCACCAAGCGCGGCGGCCTGTACCCGCACCTGGAACTGGTCGACGGCAACGATTGGGGCCTGATCATCTATGACGAGGTCCACCTGCTGCCGGCGCCGATCTTTCGGATGACCGCGGACCTGCAGGCACGGCGCCGGCTGGGGCTCACGGCCACCCTGGTCCGCGAGGACGGCCGCGAGGGCGAGGTCTTCAGCCTGATCGGCCCCAAGCGCTACGACGCCCCGTGGAAGGACATCGAGGCGCAGGGCTACATCGCACCGGCGGACTGTGTTGAGGTCCGGGTGGACCTGCCGCGGGACGAGCGGGTGGCGTACGCCATGGCCGACGACGCCGACAAGTACCGGCTCTGTGCCACGTCCGAGACCAAGACCGGGATCGTGGAGCGGCTGGTTGCCGAGCACAAGGGCGAGCAGCTGCTGGTGATCGGCCAGTACATCGACCAGCTGGACGAGATCGGCGGGCGCCTCAAAGCCCCGGTGATCAAGGGCGACACCTCCGTCAAGGAACGCCAGCGCCTCTTCGACGCCTTCCGCGCCGGCGAGGTCCGCACCCTGGTGGTGTCCAAGGTGGCCAACTTCTCCATCGACCTGCCGGAGGCGTCCGTGGCCATCCAAGTCTCCGGGTCCTTCGGGTCCCGTCAGGAGGAGGCGCAGCGGCTGGGCCGGCTGCTGCGGCCCAAGCAGGACGGCCGCGCCGCCCGCTTCTACTCCCTGGTGGCCCGGGACACCCTGGACCAGGACTTCGCCGCGAAGCGCCAGCGGTTCCTGGCCGAGCAGGGCTACGCCTACCGGATCATGGACGCCAAGGACGTCGGCGCCGGGGACTAGGCCCCGCCGCTCCCCTGTCGCACTAGCCGCATCACTTCCCGGACGCGGAACGGCCCGGTCCCGCCGCCGCAGCGGACGGTCCCGGGCCGCCGTTATCCTTGCCTGCCTCGCCGCCTAGGTGACGCCGGTGGAGCCGTCCTGTTCCATCAACCCGGTCCGCGGATCGAGCTGCGGCTTCTGGTAGGCGAACTCCCCGCCGCTTCGCCCACCGAAGGGGCGTCCGTGGTCGGCGAACTCCTCCCGGAAGTAGGCCAGGCACCACGGACCCATCTGCAGCCGTGCTCCGGTGCGGAGGATGGAGCTGTCCGCGGGGCCGAAGCTTCCGGTGACCACCCCGTGCCGGACCAGGACGTACTCGTCCCGTTCGTTGTGGACGATCTCCGCATGGATTGGTTCGAGGCCGTCCAACTGCAGGTCGGCGTCCGGCCCGCTGCCGATGCTCATCCGTTCCCCGGAGAGATTGAACTCGCGCGGCACCTGGCCGTCCCACGTTGCCGAGTCCTGGACGAAGATCAGCCGTGGACGCCCGCTGCCCCTGGTGTGGTGCGTCGTGGTCACCTTGCGCACGATCCGCCGCTTGACCGTGGGCAGCAGCGGCAGCGGGGTTTCCGGCGGGAGCAGGGACATCCCGACGTCCTTGGTCCGCCCGCCGCGCCGGGCCAGCGGAGCCACGGTGCGCACGTTGCCGAGCCGGATATGCGGGGACCGGGTCAGCAGCCGCTGGGCCCGGCCCGTCCGGACCGACCCCAGGGATGCGATGAGACCCTGCGGTCCCTCGATCACTACGGTGAGTCCCTGCTCGGCCAAGGTCTTAGCCAGCGGGCGCAGCTGCTGCAGGGATGGCATCCGCTGGCCAAACGACGCGTCGAGGCTGCCCAGCGTCACCTTCACCTCGGTGCCGGCCGCCTGAAGCGTGCCGGAAGTACCCCCACCGGAGGGTTCCGTCACGGAGAACTCCAGGTCGGCGTCGACCCTGAACCGGGGTCCCATGTCAGCGTCTGTTCTTGTCGGACCCCGCCGCATCGCGGTCGCTGGTCGTCACGCGGAGGCTGCCGTTGAGCTTCCACGTGGCCCGCGGCGCATCCGGGCCGATGTCACGCGGCACCTCTACGGTCATGTCGACGAACTCGTAGTTGATCGCGGCGCCCTTACCCGTCAGGTAGGACCACATTTCCTCTGCAAGATCCGCCCAGTCCCGGATGGAACGGTTGGCCGCTGAGTCCGCCCCGCCGGACTGTGGAATTGTCGCTTCAGACATCGTTTACTCCAGTCGTAGAGTGACGCTCCCGGCTGGAACCGGGCCGTTAGCCAACTCTAATCCGGGACCCGCCGCACGGGAATGGCTTCGCCAAGGTTCTCTCCGGAAGGGCACCCGGAGATGATCACGCAACACACACGATTCGTCCAGAAAACTCACAGAGTCTGGGAGCAAGATGGGAATCATGAAAAAGAACGGTCCCGAAGCCAAGCTGCTCGTCGTCGATGATGAACCGAACATCCGCGAGCTGCTGTCCACCTCGCTGCGCTTCGCAGGCTTCGAGGTTGTTTCGGCCGGCACCGGGCGCGATGCCCTGGCAGCCGCCGACCAGCACTCCCCCGACCTGGCCGTCCTGGACGTCATGCTCCCGGACATGGACGGGTTCACCGTCACACGGCGCCTGCGCGCCGCCGGGAAGCACTTCCCCGTGCTGTTCCTGACCGCCAAGGACGACACCGAGGACAAGGTCACCGGGCTCACCGTCGGCGGCGACGACTACGTCACCAAGCCGTTCAGCCTCGACGAGGTCGTGGCCCGGATCCGCGCGGTGCTGCGCCGCACCCAGCCGCTGCAGGACGACGACGCCGTCATCCGCGTCGATGACCTGGAGCTCGACGACGACGCCCACGAGGTGCGCCGCGGCGGCACGGTGATCGAGCTCTCCCCCACCGAGTTCAAGCTGCTCCGCTACCTGATGCTCAACCCCAACCGGGTGCTCTCCAAGGCCCAGATCCTGGACCACGTCTGGGAGTACGACTTCAATGGCGACGCCTCGATCGTGGAGTCCTACATCTCGTACCTGCGGCGCAAGGTGGACACCGACCCCGGTGCCGCCGCCCTGATCCAGACCAAGCGCGGCGTCGGCTACGTGCTGCGGACGGCCGAGAAGCGCTGACCTTGCTGCGCCGGTGGAAGGCGGCCTCGCTGCGCTCGCAGCTGGTGGCCATCATGATGGCCCTGATGCTGGTGGCGTTGACCGCCACCGGCGCGGGAACGCTGGCCCTGCTGCACAGCTACCTGCAGGGCCAGGTCGACGACCGGCTCAAGGTCGCCGTCGAAACGGCCCACCAGCAACAGTCCTTCGAGCAGCTGCAGGACCAGGGGCCCAACGTCCCCACCGACTATTCGCTGTTGCTTTTCACCCCCGGCCAGCCGTCCATCATCTTCGGCGGCAAGGGTCCCCGGCCTGCCATCGGCAGCATCAGCCCGGAGGACGCCCGCAGCCGCGCGGAGGTTCCGTTCCAGGTCCGCGGCACCGACGGCCGGAACTGGCGGGTGGTGGCGGTCAACGTCCTGGACGCCAACCGGCGCAACGCCGTCGTCGTCATCGGCCTGCCCCTCTACCCGGTGGACTCCGTCATGGAGCACGCCACCCTGGTGGTGGTCGGCGTCGGACTGCTGACGCTGGTGCTGGCCTTCTTCATCGCCACCTGGACCGTTGGCCGGTCCTTCCGTCCTCTGTCCCGCGTGGAGAAGACCGCGGCCGCGATCGCCGCCGGGGACCTGTCCCGGCGCGTGGACGTGGAGAATCCGGACACCGAGGTAGGCCGGCTTAGCCGCTCCCTCAATGCCATGCTGGCCCACATCGAAACCGCGTTTGCCGCGCGAATGGCCTCCGAGGCCAAGATGCGCCGCTTCGCCGCCGACGCCTCCCACGAGCTGCGCACCCCACTGGTGACCATCCGCGGGTTCTCCGAGCTGTACCGGCACGGCGCCCTGGCCACCCCCGAGGACGTGGCCACCGCGATGGGACGGATCGAGAGCGAGGCCATTCGCATGGGCGCCATGGTGGAGGACCTCCTGCTCTTGGCCCGGATCGACGAGCAACGGCCGCTGCAGCAGAAACCCATTGACCTGCTCCTGCTGGGCCATGACGCCGTGGTGGACACCCAGGTTGCCGACCGCAGCCGGGTCGTCTCGCTGCGCGGGCTGGACGGCGGCGCCGCGTCCCCGGCGCCTGTGCTGGGCGACGAGGCGAAGCTGCGGCAGGTGATCAGCAACCTGGTGGGCAACGCTTTGCGCTACACGCCGGAGGGCAGCCCGATCGAATTGGCCGTGGGGGTGCGGACCGAGGCCGACGGCGGCCGCCGCTCGGTGATCGAGGTGCGTGACCACGGCGCCGGCGTCTCCGAGGAGGAGGCCGTCAGGATCTTCGAGCGGTTCTACCGCGCCGATACCTCCCGGACCCGGGAGACCGGCGGCAGCGGGCTGGGGCTGGCGATCGTCGCCGCCATCGTCGCCTCCCACTCCGGCAGCGTCCGGGTCCAGCCGACCGACGGCGGCGGCGCCACCCTGGTGGTAAGCCTGCCCTACCTGGACGAGGCGCCGTCAGAGGAGCCCGGGACGGCGGAGGTTCTTCCGGCTTTCGGCGACGGCACCGACCGGGCCGCGCCGGCTGACGGGCCCGCCGACGAAGTTGCTGCAATCGGTGGTGCGGACCGCGCCGCGGGCGGCAGCCAGGGAACCGGGTTATCCACATAGCGACCTTGCGGCGTGGAAGCCGACGGCGGCGCCTTCGTAGGCTCGAGGAGTCCGGAAAGCCCGGACCCTCCACCGCAGGCAGCCGGGAGCCCGCCGCACGGCCCTCCCTGTGGCCGCCCCTACCGGTCCGGCGCCCGGCTGCCTGCCCCTCGAAAGGCCGCACCGTGAGCATTCTTTCCGTCGATACCGAACTGTTGCAGCTCAAGTCCGCCACCGTCCAGGCCACGGTCGACCGGATCAGCGCCGACGTCCAGGCGATGAAACGCGGGCTGGAGGAACTTCAGTCCAGCTGGCGCGGCGCCGCCGCCACCAACTTCCAGGCGCTGGTCGTGGAGTGGTCCCTGACGCAGGGGAAGGTGGAAGCCTCCCTCGCCTCGATCAACCACGCCCTCAGTTCGGCGGCCGCGAACTACGACCAGACCGAGCTGAGCAACGCGCAGCGCTTCGGCTAGGGATCAGGCCTCGGCGGTGCCCTGGTGGAACCGCAGCCGCCACTGGTGTCCGTCGAGGACCCAGAGCGAGCTGCGCAGCACCGTTCCGGCCCGGGTCCGGCTGCGGTAGGTGAGCAGGACGGTGTCCGGGCCGATGCGCTCCGCCGCCAGCGTCTCCAGGGCCGCGTGGGGGCCGGGGTTTTCCTCCAGCGCCATCATGACCTCGTCGCGGGTCCAGAGCCGCCCGGAGCTGCCGATCTCGGTGAACTCCGGGTGCAGCAACACCCCGGTCCGGCCCAGGTCGGCCCTGGTCTCCGGCTGCAGCAGTTCCCGCTCCAGGGCCTCCACGATCCGCTCCGGCTCCTGCGCCGTCGCTGCGGCCGCGGTCTGGTCCGCCAGCTCACTGAACAGGTCCGGTTCCGCGTACCCGTCCGGGCCGCCGAAGAGGGTGGGCTCGTCAAAGGCCACGGGTGTCGCGGGTGACGCGGCTGCCGGGGCGGTTGCCTGCGAGGGCGCTGCCTGCGGGGCCGCCGGGGTGCCGGGCCGGACGAAGCCGGGGCCTTGCCGGACGGCGACACCCTGCTGGTAGGCCATGGCGGCGCCGCGGGCACGGTCATCCGCGGCCTCGTTTAGTTCGTGGCCGGCGTGGCCGCGGACCCACTCGAACCGGTATTTGCGGCCGACCAGGGCCCGGTCAATGTCCTTCAGGAGGTCCACATTGAGCACAGGTTTGCCGTCGGACTTCTTCCAGCCCTTCCGCTTCCAGCCCGGCATCCACTTGGTGACCGAGTTGATGACGTACTGGCTGTCGCAGAGGATGTGCAGCTCCTCGTCGGCGAGGTGGGCCGTGGAGCGGAAGAGGTCCAGCACGGCCATCAGCTCGCCCTGGTTGTTGGTGCCGTGCGGCCAGCCGCCGGCGTGCCAGCAGTTGTCGTTCACGTACCAGGCCCATCCGGCCGGACCGGGGTTTCCAAGGGCCGAACCGTCGGCCGCAGCTGTAATCGTCACTGCACTATCCTGCCAGACCTGCCTGCCTCCACCGCTCCCTCACCCCCGGCGCGGGCGGCTTAAACGCCGGCGGCGGCCCCACCATAAGGTGGGACCGCCGTCGTCGTTGTACCGGGGCCTGCAGCGGACTACCGGCCGGGGTGGGCCGGGTGGCCGGGTGGCTAGAAGCCGCCCATACCGCCCATGCCGCCCATGTCGTCGCCGCCGCCCATGGCCGGAGCGTTCTTCTCCGGCTTGTCGGCCACGACGGCCTCGGTGGTGAGGAACAGGCCGGCGATGGAGGCCGCGTTCTGCAGGGCAGAGCGGGTGACCTTCACCGGGTCGTTGATGCCGGCAGCCAGCAGGTCGACGTATTCGCCGGTGGCGGCGTTCAGGCCGTGGCCGGCGGCGAGGCCGCGGACCTTGTCCACCACAACGCCCGGCTCGAGGCCGGCGTTGAAGGCGATCTGCTTCAGCGGAGCGTCGATGGCAACGCGGACGATGTTCGCACCGGTAGCCTCGTCGCCCGAGAGCTGCAGGTTGGCGAACGCCTTGGCGCCGGCCTGGATCAGGGCCACGCCACCGCCGGCGACGATGCCCTCTTCAACGGCAGCCTTCGCGTTGCGGACGGCGTCCTCGATGCGGTGCTTGCGTTCCTTGAGCTCGACCTCGGTTGCGGCACCGGCCTTGATAACTGCAACACCGCCGGCCAGCTTGGCCACGCGCTCTTGCAGCTTTTCACGGTCGTAGTCGGAGTCGGAGTTCTCGATCTCGGCGCGGATCTGGGACACGCGGCCGGCGATCTGGTCGGCGTCGCCGGCACCTTCGACGATGGTGGTCTCGTCCTTGGTGACAACAACCTTGCGGGCCTTGCCGAGCAGCTCCAGGCCGGCGGTCTCAAGCTTGAGGCCGACTTCCTCGGAGATGACCTGGCCACCGGTGAGGATGGCGATGTCGGCCAGCTGGGCCTTGCGGCGGTCGCCGAAGCCCGGAGCCTTGACGGCGACGGACTTGAAGGTGCCGCGGATCTTGTTGACGATCAGGGTGGCCAGGGCCTCGCCCTCGATGTCTTCGGCGATGATCAGCAGCGGCTTGTTGGACTGCATGACCTTCTCGAGGACAGCAACCAGTTCCTTGACGTTGGAGATCTTGGAGTTGACGATCAGGATGTACGGATCCTCGAGGACCGTTTCCTGGCGCTCGGCGTCGGTGACGAAGTAGGCGGAGATGTAGCCCTTGTCGAAGCGCATGCCTTCGGTGAGCTCCAGCTCGAGGCCGAAGGTGTTGGACTCCTCGACCGTGATGACGCCTTCCTTGCCGACCTTGTCCAGGGCCTCGGCAATGAGGGCACCGATCTCGTTGTCGCCGGCGGAGATGGACGCGGTGGCGGCGATCTCTTCCTTGGTCTCGATTTCCTTGGCGGAGGCCAGGAGCTCGGCGGTGACGGCGTCGACAGCCTTCTCGATGCCGCGCTTGAGGGACAGCGGGTCAGCGCCGGCCGCGACGTTGCGCAGGCCTTCCTTGACCAGGGCCTGGGCCAGCACGGTGGCGGTGGTGGTACCGTCGCCGGCGACATCGTCCGTCTTCTTGGCAACTTCCTTGACCAGCTCGGCGCCGATCTTCTCGTACGGGTCGTCCAGCTCGATCTCCTTGGCGATGGAAACACCATCGTTGGTGATCGTGGGGGCGCCCCACTTCTTCTCGAGGACGACGTTGCGTCCACGCGGGCCGAGGGTGACCTTGACGGCGTCGGCGAGGATGTTCAGACCCCGCTCAAGACCGCGGCGTGCCTCTTCATCAAATGCAATGATCTTGGCCATAACGGCAGTAGTCCTTTCGGGACAGTCGTTAAAGAATGAACCTTGGCGTCGGTGCCCGCGACGGACGATACCTGCCCGGCAGCCTCTGTACGCCGCCGGACCGGGATCTCACCCAGCCAGGTGTTTCCTTTGCTCCCGCGGCACCGATGCTGCGCCCGGACCGGGGCCCGGCGTTAGCAGTCGATGAGCGGGAGTGCTAACTCCATAATTAGCACTCCCCCGGGGAGAGTGCAAGAAGGCTTCGCGCTCCGGGGCCTGTCCACGCGGAGCGCTTCGCCGAGGGCGATCAGGACCCGCCGCTGCGGGCCGTTTCACTGCCGGTCATCTTCGCCGTGTTGTCCGGCCCGTAGGTGTACACCATGTAGGCCGCGGCGGTCACGTCGCCATTGCTATCGAAGCTCACGGGGCCGGACTGGCCCTCGTAGTTGGGGCGCTTGCCGGCGTGGAGGACGTCGACGCACTCCTTGTAGTTGTGGCAGTCGGCGGGCTCGCCGGCCACTGCCCCGCCCGAGCCCGCGGTGCCGCCGGAGACGGCGATGAGCCGGGAGGCGATGGAGGTGCCGGCGTCGTCCTGCGCCGCGGCGGCGGCGATGGCGGCGAGGTTGACGGCGTCGTAGGCCTCCGCGGCGAAGGTCATGTCCTTGAGCCCGGGATCGATGCCGACCAGGCCCGCCTGGAACTGCGCGCTGGGGAACGTGCCGGGGAGCACTCCGCGGGCACCGTCCAGGGCGTGGGAGCCCAGGCCCTGGCCGTACTGGCCCACCGCGCCGTCGGAGAGCACCAGCTTTTTCCCCGCGAGTCCGGCGTTGTTGAGTTCGGCGATGGCGCCCTGCGCACCCTGCCGGGCGATGAGGACCACGGCGTCGGGCGCGGCGGCCTTGGCCGCGGTCGCCGCCTGCTGTGCCTGGCCGGCCGGGAATTCGGCGTCGATGGGCGTGCCGAGGCCGGCGGACTTCGCCGCGGCGGAGACCGCCACGGAGACCTCCTTGCCGTAGCTTCCGGCCTCGTGCAGGACGGCGAGCGTCTTGGCGCCGCCGTCCTTGGCGAGCTTGACCAGGATGGAGGCTTGGGCGACGTCGGCGGCGGCGGTTCGGAAGTAGTAGCCTCCGCTCCGGTAGCTGCTGAGTCCCGGTGCGGCGGTGGCCGGGGAGATCATGGCGATTTTGGCTTTGGAGAGCACGTCGATCGCGGCGGCGGCGTGGCTGGAATCCGTGGGGCCGATGACGACGTCGGCCCTGGCCGCCGCGAGGGCCTTGGCCTGGGCGGCGGTGTCCGCACTGATGGTTTCGGGGAGCAGTTCCACGGGCTTGCCCTTATGGCCGCCGGCGGCGTTGATCTCCTTGACGGCGAGTTTCACCGCGGCCAGTTGCGGGGCGTTGAGGAAGCTCTGGTCCCCGGTGTTGTCCAGCAGCACACCGATCCGCAGGGTTCCGTCCCCGCTGGCCTCGGCGGCGTCCGTCCGGGCGTTGCCGGTGGCACCGGAGCACCCGGTGAGGGCCAGGGCGGAGGCAAGAAGGGCGGACAGGACGACGGCGGCGCCGCCGGCCGTTTGTCGGCTGGCTGTTCGTCGGCCGGCTGTGGCCCGCGCCGCGGCGGTCGGCGTTGAGTCAGGACGGGCCACTAGGCGGGCCTGACGCTCTCGGCCTGGGGGCCCTTTTCGCCTTCGCCTACCTCAAGTTCCACCCTCTGGCCCTCGGCCAGCGCACGGTAGCCCTCGCCGGCGATGGCGGACCAGTGGACGAAGACGTCGATGCCCGAGCCGTCCACGGTGATGAAGCCGTAGCCCTTCTCCGCATTGAACCACTTGACGGTGCCCAGAGCCATCGTTTCCACACTTTCAGCTAGCTTGGCCGCGGTGCACCTCGCTGTGCGCCGCGGAGCGGTCATGAACTCCGGCCACTGTACCCGCCGGTCCCGGGCGTGCCGGTCCGCGCGTCAGGGGGTCGGCCGGAACGTTATGCAGGCGTAACCGGCCCGGCCAGCAACCGGGTCAGCGGTAGCCGGGGCCCAGGACGACGACCAGGGGCATCTTGAAATCGGCCGAATCGACCAGGGTGGCGATTCCCAGCAGGGCGGCGAGTTCCTGGGCATTGGCCTTCTGCGCGGCGCCGTTGTAGTAGACCACGGAGGTCTGCTGCCGCGGGCCGGTCCAGTTGCCGAGCGGGCCCAAGACCCACCCGTCGGAGGTGACCGTGCTGCCGACGCGGCCGGCGAGGCCCGCCGTCGTCGTGCCGTTGTAGACCGCCACCGGCTGCGTCTTGTCGACGGCGGCCGCGGTTGCCGTCGGGGCCGGGGTGGTGCCGGAGGAAGCGGCAGCCACCGTGCTGCCCGGGTCGCTGGTGGGCGACGTTGTCGGCTGCGCGGTCGGGGCCGCGGTGGGCTGCGCGGTGGCGGACGCGGCTGCCGTGGCGCTGCTCTTATCCGCGGCCATCGCCGTTCCGCCGGCGGGACCAAAGCCCAGCCGGGGCAGCAGCAGGAAGGCAACCAGGCCGACGGCCAGGGCGAACGCTCCTACCGACAGGATGGGTGCCAGTCCGCGGGACCTGGCGGCCGCGACGGTGCGGTGAACCCCTTGGCGCGTGGAGGTCTCCGGGACCCGGTCGAATTCATCCCGTGGGTATCTGGTCATGGTGAAGCGCTGTCCTTGCTGATTTCTAGTGGTCCGCGGCCGGAACCGGTGCAGATTCCGGGACTCCGGCGCCGCGTTCTGCCCGGGGCGTACCCGGCGGGTTCAGGCGTCCGAACCCAGGCGCCGGGCCGTGCGGGCACGTTGTCGTGACGTACGTAGTCTACGCAATCGCTTCACCAGCATCGGGTCATGGGCCAGCGCGGCCTCGGTGTCGATGAGGGCGTTGAGGATCTGGTAGTAGTGCGTGGCGGACAGGTCGAAGAGTTCCCGGACGGCCTGTTCCTTGGCCCCGGCGTACTTCCACCACTGCCGTTCGAGGCCCAGCATTTCCTTGTCGCGGCTGCTCAGCCCGGACTCGTCCGGTCCGGCTTCCCCGTGGCCTGCGTCGACCGGAACCTCGTCCGCCGTCGCGTTCTCCGGCACTGCTTCGGCCACGGCTCACTCCCTGCTCGCTGTTGTGGATTCCTCCCCAATGCTACGGGCGAATAACAGCCCTGTCATTCGGCCGGCGCCGTGCCGCGCCGGAGGTCTGCCCGGATCGCCGGCCCGAAACGCCACCGCTCGCGCCTGCCAGAATGAAGGGGTGAGCGAATTCCCGCAGGCCGAAGCGCTGTTTCCCCTGGATGCCGTTTCCGGCCCGACCGTTGGGGCGCCGCAGGGCTCCGACGACGGCGGCGTCGGCGGTTTTGCCGCGCTGGTCCAGCGCCCGCTGGGCGAGCTGGTGGCCCCGGACTGGGCTGCCGCCCTGGAACCCGTGGAGCCGCAGCTGCGCCGGGCCTTGGAGTTCGTCGCCGCCGAGGCCGCGGCAGGCCGCCAGGTCCTGCCGGCTCCGGACCGGCTGCTCCGGGCCTTCCAGCAGCCACTCGCCAGCGTCAAAGTGCTGATCGTGGGCCAGGACCCCTACCCCACCCCCGGCCACCCGATCGGGCTGTCCTTCGCCGTCGAGGGCCACACCCGTCCCCTCCCCCGCAGCCTGGCCAACATCTACAAGGAGCTCCACGCCGACCTGGGCCTGCCGCCGCGGATCCACGGCGACCTGAGCCGCTGGACGGGGCAGGGCGTGCTCCTGCTGAACCGGGCGCTCAGCGTGCGCGCCGGCGCCGCGGGATCGCACCGGAACAAGGGCTGGGAAGAGGTCACGGCCGCCGCCATCCGCGCCGTGGCGGCCCGCACGGACGCCTACGGCGGGCCGGTCCCGCTGGTCGCCATCCTGTGGGGCAAGGACGCGGAGTCCGTCCGGCCCCTGCTCGGAGGGACCGCCGTCGTCAGCAGCCCGCACCCAAGCCCGCTCTCGGCCGCCCGGGGATTCTTCGGATCCCGGCCGTTCAGCCGGGCCAGTGAGCTGCTGGTCGCCCAGGGCGCGGAACCCGTCGACTGGGAACTGCCGCCGCTGCCCTAAGCCTTCCCAGAGCCTCCCGAGCCCGGCGCCACCCCAGCTTCCCGGCTGTCCGGGGACGGCGGTCCCGGCGCCCCTGGACAGACAAGAAGGAGGTCCGGTTGGCTAGGCTTAGCCGCATGACTTCTGTACCCGCCGCCACCTCCGCCAACCGGAACTCCCGGCCCCAGACCACCCTGACGGTGCTGCGGCGCGAGCAGCTTTCACCGCACATGGTTCGGATCATCGCCGGCGGCCCCGGCTTCACGGACTACCGCAACAACGTGTACGTGGACCGCTACGTCAAGATCGCCTTCCCGCAGCCCGGCGTGGACTACCCCCAGCCGCTGGATCTCTGGGCCGTCCGCGAGACCCATCCCCGGGAGCAGTGGCCCTACACCCGCACCTACACGGTCCGCTGGGTGGACGAGGCGGCGCAGGAGCTGGCCATCGACTTCGTGATCCACGGGGATGAGGGGCTCGCCGGGCCCTGGGCCGCGTCCGCGCGGGAGGGGGACGCCCTGATCTTCACCGGCCCGGGCGGCGGCTACAACCCGGACCCGCAGGCGGACTGGCACCTCTTCGCCGGGGACGAATCGGCGCTGCCCGCCATCGGCGCGGCCTTGGCGGTTCTCCCCCGCGATGCCCGCGGTCTGGCCTTCCTGGAGGTGGGCTCCGCGGCGGACGTCCTGGCCCTGGCCGCCCCCGCCGGCGTCGAACTGCGCTGGCTTTTCCGCGGAAACAACACGGGGGCCGACGACGAGCGCCGCCTGGCCGACGCCGTCGGGTCCGCCGACTGGCCGGAGGGACGCCCCTCGGTCTTCGCGCATGGTGAGCGGGGTGCCATGAAGGCCCTGCGGGAGGTGTTCTTCACCCAGCGGGGGCTGGAACGCGGGCAGGTCTCCCTCTCCGGTTACTGGGCCCGCGGCCGGGTGGAGGACGACTTCCAAGCCGAGAAGAAACTCCCCATCGGCAAGATCTGAGTGCCCGGCAGCCCGCTGACGGCCGCTGCCGCCGGGCGGGGACGGACTAGCGGCGGCGGGCCCGGCGCCGTTCGTTGCTGGCCTAGCGGCGGCGGGCCCGGCGCCGTTCGTTGCTGGCCAGGCTGCGGGTCAGCGGCCGGGCCAGGGTGTCGCCGAGGACGATTCCCGCGGCGACGCCCAGCACGATGGCGCCGGCGTTCAGCATCCCGCCCGCGCCCATGAGGATTTCCTGCTCCTCGATGGTCAAAACATACATGGACCGGAATATGGTCAGGCCGGGCAGCAGGATCAGCGCCGCGGGCACGGCCACCACCAGCTGCGGGGCACCCATCCTCAGGGCCACCACCCGGGCCAGCAGGCCGATGACGACGGCGGCGAGGGCCGGGGCGAAGCGCGGCCCGATGCCCAGTTCCGTGCCGCCGATCAGGACGAGGTGGCCGACGACGCCGACCGCCGCCGTCGGCAGCAGCAGCTTCAGGGAAGTCTGCTCCGTCACGCCGATTGCGACGACGGCGATCGCCACCAGCGGCACCAGCACCCAGAGCGGATACCTCGGCGGGAATGTTTCGGTCACGTCGATGGACTGCATGCCCGTCATCGCCCCCACCACGAAGCCGACGGCGATCCCCGAAACCAAGGCGCCGAAGGTCAGCATGGTGGAGAGGAACCGGCCGGCGGCGGTGACGGGGAAGCCGTTGATGGCATCCTGCACCGAGGACACGAGCCGTCCCGTGGGCAGCAGCAGCAGGATGCCGCCCACCACCACGATCGCCGGGGCGATGGTGATCCCCACCGGGCTCCCGAACCGCCAGAGCAGCAGGGCGATGATGGTCACCACGAAGGAGCAGGAGGCGGTGATGAAGAAGTCCGGGGTACGCCAGCGGCCGAGCTGCCGGGCCAGGAGGCTGACTAGGAGGTTGGACAGGAACGCGATCCCGGACGCCGCGATGCCGCCGCCGAGTACCGCCACGAAGACGGCGGAGAAGACGCCGAAGGCCACGGTGACCATCCAGCGCGGGAACGGCTTGGCGCTGTGAGTGATCTCCTCGAGGCGCCGGGCGGCCTCCTCGCGGCCCACCCCGCCGGCGACGATGTCGGTCACCAGCTGGTGCACCTCGGCGAGGCCGGCGTAGTTGTTGGTCCAGGACCGGACCACGCGCAGCAGGGAGAGCGGCGTCTGGTCCTTCGGGGCGTAGTTGATTGCCACCGACTGGTTGGTGATGTCCACCTCGATGTTCTTCAACCCCAGGGCGGCGGTCACCGCAATGATGCTGGTCTCCACCTCGAGGGCGCCGGCGCCGTACCGGAACATCGATTCCGCGAGCTTGAGCGCGAAGTCAATGGTTTTCCGGGCGGACGCGTCCACGCCGCCGACCTGGATCATCGGGTTCGCGTACGGGCTGCCGGCGAGCCGATCCACGATGCTCAACGGCGCCGTCGGCGGGTTCTCCCCCTGGACCAGGCGGCGGAGCATGCGCCGGGCGGCGGCGTTCTGCCGCACCTGCATGGCCGACATCGGTTCGGTGCGGGGCAGGCCGTCCGTCTGCGGTCCGCGGCGGCCCTCGGGGGTCTTGTTCATCCCGGCCATCTCACTTCACCTTGCTGGGCGGTCTAGTAGAACTGCTGGCCGGTGCGGCGCGTGTAGAGCTGGCGGGCGACCCGCTCCCCCGCTGCCGTCCAGGCCTTGTACTTCAACGGGCTGAGGACCTGGTCGTAGCAGCCGACGAAGTCCGTGACGGTCTTACTGAAGCTGGTCTTGAACAGGCCCAGGCCGTGGAAGGGGTTGGACGTGTCCTTGAGCTTGTCGCTCGGCGGGGTGCCGCAGAAGTCGTACTCGGTGCAGCCGAGCTCCTTCAGCTGGTTGATGGCGGTCCACTGGACCAGGTGGGAGTCGCCGTACTGGCCGCGCTGCTGCAGGGAGCCGCCGTCCTTGTACGTTCCCTTGCGGCCGTAGTTGATGACGAAGGCACCCACGGAGGGGACACCGTTTTCGTAGACGAACAAGAGCCGGCCCTGGCCGCGCTTGAGGAAGTTGGTCCAGAAGCGCTGGTAGTACCCGAAATCCCGGACGCGGACCTGGGACTTGGCCTCGACGGTGGTGCTCATCAGGCCGTACATGGCCCGGAAGTTCTCCTCCGTGGGCTCGACGTTGTGCACTTCCACGCCCTCGCGGATGGCGCGGCGGACGGCGTTCCGGCCGCGGGAGTGCAGGTTGCGCAGCAGCTGGTTCTCCTCCGGGGAGATGTCCAGCAGGGCGGTGGAATCGTTGGGCTGCAGGTTGTGCGTCTTGACCAGGCCCGCGCCCGCGATGACACGACGGGCGTCGTCGGAAAGGACGACGTCGGGCTCGATCTTGATCGCGAAGACGCCCAGCCGGGCGCGCTTGACGAAGTCGGCGTTGGCCTTGGCGATCCCCGGAATGTCCTCGACGGAGGCGACGCCGGGTCCCTTGATCATGTACCAGAGCTTGCCCAGCACGGGGAAGCTCTTCTCCAGGACCAGGTTGTAACTGGTGTAGTCGGCCGTCTCGTACACCAGGTGCAGGGGCTTCCAGCCGTAGTGCTGCTTGACCTCGGCAAAGGCCTCCGACTGCAGCAGGTTCCCGCCGTTGGGATTCGCGGTGACGCGGGCGTCCCAGGTGGCGACCTCTTCGGCGGAGGCAAAGCGGGCGGTGAATTCTCGCAAGGGTGCGGTATCCAATCTTTGCGGGACGAGCTTCGGCGGCATGGCTGGCATGCACCACCAAGTCTATCGGCGTCACGGGTGGCCGGGGCGCCGACCCTGTGGCCGCCACCGGCGCCCGGGCTAGGCTGAAGGCATGCAACCACAGCCGGAACTAGGCGCCTCCCGCCCGGCCGGCCCGGGCGCGTCGGCGCACCGCGGAGCCGGCGCCCAGGTGCTGGGCCTGCTCGTTCTGCTCGCCGCTTCCGCGCTGGTGGCCGGACTCGGCGGGCTGGCCTCCGCCAGCAACGTTGACGGCTGGTATGCCGGGGCGGACAAGGCCCCGTGGTCGCCGCCGAACTGGGTATTCGGACCGGTCTGGACGCTGCTCTACACCGCCATGGCGGTGGCGGCGTGGCTGGTGTGGCGCACCCGCGCCGAGGGCACCCGCCGGGCGCTGACCTTGTACGCCGTCCAGCTGGTGCTGAACCTGCTGTGGACGCCGGCCTTCTTCGCCCTCTACCCGGCCTTGGGCACGCCGGCGCTGTGGATTGCCCTGGCCATCATCGTGGCGCTGGCCGTGGTCCTGGCCGCAACGCTGGTCCGCTTCCGGTGGATCAGCCGCCCGGCCGGGTTGCTGCTGGTCCCCTACCTGGCGTGGGTGGTCTTCGCCTCGACGCTGAACCTGTGGGCGGCCGTCACCAACTGAGCGGGCGCCTCAGCACTCCACCACGTTGACGGCGAGGCCGCCCATGGCGGTTTCCTTGTATTTGGAGCTCATGTCCTTACCGGTCTCGCGCATGGTCACGATTACCTCGTCGAGGGAGACCCGGTGCGACCCGTCGCCCCAGAGCGCCATTTTGGCGGCGTTGATGGCCTTGGCGGCCGCGATCGCGTTGCGTTCGATGCACGGGATCTGCACTAGTCCGCCGATCGGGTCGCAGGTCAGGCCGAGGTTGTGTTCCATCGCGATTTCCGCGGCGTTCTCCACCTGCTGCGGGGTGCCGCCCATGACCTCGGCGAGGCCGGCGGCGGCCATCGACGACGCCGACCCGACCTCGCCCTGGCAGCCGACCTCGGCCCCGGAAATGGAGGCCTGTTCCTTGTAGAGGACACCGATGGCACCCGCGGCGAGCAGGAACTTCACCACCGTCTCGTCCCGGTCCTGCTGGGTGGCCTTGTCCATGCCGGGGGCGAAGTGTAGCGCGTAGTAGAGCACGGCGGGGATGATCCCGGCGGCGCCGTTGGTGGGTGCGGTGACGACGCGGCCGCCCGAGGCGTTTTCCTCGTTGACGGCCAGGGCGATCAGGTTCACCCATTCCTGCCAGTACTTCGGGTCCCGGAAGTCGGGGTCTTCCTCGCAGCTTTCCTTCATCAGCCGTTCGTGCCAGTCCGGGGCGCGACGACGGACGTTCAGGCCCCCCGGCAGCAGGCCCTTGCGCTTGAGGCTGACGGCCACGCATTCCTCCATGACAGAGTAGATGTGCAGCAGGCCGGCGCGGATGTCCTCGGCGGTGCGGCTGTCCTCCTCGTTGACCAGCATCACGTCGCTGATCCGCAGGGAGGTGTTCCGGCAGTGCTCGAGCAGTTCCGCGGCGGTGCGGAACGGCAGGGGCAGTTCCTTCTTGGATTCGTCGAGTTCCTGCTGCGCCGCCTCTTCCTCGCCCTCGCGGACGATGAAGCCGCCGCCGACGGAGAAGAAGGTCGCCTGGTGCAGGACGCCGCCGTCGGCGTCGGAGACGGTGAACGTCATCCCGTTGGTGTGCCGGGGCAGTACCGTGAGGGGGCGGAGGACCATGTCCTTGACCCCGTAGGGAAGGTCGACGGCGCCGGCCAGCTGCAGCGTCCCGGTCCCGGCGATCGCGGCGAGCCGCTCCTCGACCTCGTCGGGGAGGATCTTCTCGGGGTGGTAGCCCTCGAGGCCCAGCAGGATGGCGGTCATGGTGCCGTGCCCGTGCCCGGTCGCGGCCAGCGAACCGTACAGATCCACCCGCAGCGAAGCCACCCGCTCAAGGTCGCCCGACGCCTTCAGCTCCTCGGCAAACACCGCAGCGGCCCGCATCGGCCCCACGGTGTGCGAACTCGAGGGCCCGATCCCAATCGAGAACAGATCAAAGACGCCTACAGCCATTACTAAATCCTAACTAAACACTGCTTAAGTGAGCTTCGCCGTCGGGCCGGCTTGGGTGGGAGTGCACCGGACATCCTCTGCATGCTGCTCCTTCGTCGCTTTGACGCATGCTGCCGGATGCCCGTCACCCTCCCTTGGCCCGTCACCTTTGCGCTGTGGTCCCGGACGCCCATTTGAGTGATGCCAACGGCAAGCGTCCCCCGAGGGGGCGGCGGAGCCGGGCTTTTCGAAAGCGTGCGTCTAAGCGAGGTACGAGCGAGCACGCGTGAAAAGTCCGGTCCGCCGGCCCCGGAGCCGACCACGGAAGCAGGCACGGGAGCCAGCAACGGCAGCCTGCACCGGGGGACGGAGAACGAGGGGCGAGTTAGCCCAGGTTCGTGACCGACGGGTAGAGCGGGTGGGCGGCGGCGAGGGCCTGGACCCGATCGCGGAGCCCGGAGAGGTCGGCGTCGGCGTCGGCCATGAGGGCCTCGGCGATGATGTCCGCCACCTCGGTGAAGGCCGCCTCGCCGAAGCCGCGGGTGGCCAGGGCCGGGGTGCCGATCCGCAGCCCGGAGGTGACCATTGGCGGGCGCGGGTCGAACGGTACGGCGTTGCGGTTGACGGTGATGTCGATCGCGGCGAGCCGGTCCTCGGCTTCCTGGCCGTTGAGTTCGCAGTCGCGCAGGTCCACCAGGACCAGGTGCACGTCGGTGCCGCCGGAGACCACGGAGATGCCCTTGGCGGCGACGTCGTCGCGGGTGAGACGGTCGGCGAGGATCCGGGCGCCGGCCAGGACGCGTTCCTGGCGCTCCTTGAACTCGGCGGACGCGGCGACCTTGAAGGCGACGGCTTTGCCGGCGATGACGTGCTCCAGCGGCCCGCCCTGCTGGCCCGGGAACACGGCCGAGTTGATCTTCTTGGCGATGTCGGCGTCGTTGGAGAGGATGATGCCGCCGCGCGGACCGGCGAGGGTCTTGTGCGTGGTCGACGTCGTGACATGCGCGTGCGGCACCGGGGAGGGGTGCAGCCCGGCGGCGACGAGGCCGGCGAAGTGCGCCATGTCCACCATCAGGTAGGCGCCGACGGCGTCGGCGATCCGGCGGAATTCCGCGAAGTCGAGCTGGCGGGCGTAGGCGGACCAGCCGGCGACGATCAGCTGCGGCTTGTGCTCGTGCGCCAGGCGCTCGACCTCGGCCATGTCGATCCGGTGGTCGTCCTCGCGCACCTGGTACGGGATGACGTTGTAAAGCCGGCCGGAGAAGTTGATCTTCATGCCGTGGGTCAGGTGGCCGCCGTGGGCCAGGTTCAGGCCCATGATGGTGTCGCCCGGACGGATCAGGGCGTGCATGACGGAGGCGTTGGCCTGGGCGCCGGAGTGCGGCTGGACGTTCGCGAATTCGGCGCCGAACAGGGCCTTCACGCGGTCGATGGCGAGCTGCTCGATCACGTCGACGTGCTCGCAGCCGCCGTAGTAGCGCTTGCCCGGGTAGCCTTCGGCGTACTTGTTCGTCAGGACCGAGCCCTGCGCCTGCATGACCGCGCGGGCGGTGTGGTTCTCGGAGGCGATCATCTCCAGGCCGTCGCGCTGGCGGGCGAGTTCGGCGTCGATCTTCGCGGCGATCTCCGGGTCCAGCTCCGAGAGGTCCGCGTCCAGGGACGGGGAGACAACCTGTTCAAACGCTGCGGTGTGGGTGCCTGCGGCCGCGCTCACAGTTCGCCGCCGTTCTTGGAGGCGTAGTCCTGGGCGGAGAGGAGCGGTCCGTCGGAGACGGCGGCGACCTTGAAGAGCCAGCCGGCGCCGTACGGGTCGCTGTTGATCAGGGCCGGGTCGTCGACGACGGCGGAGTTGGTCTCGGTGACCTCGCCGGTGACGGGGGCGTACAGGTCGGACACGGACTTGGTCGACTCGACCTCGCCGCAGGTCTCCCCGGCGGTGACCGTGGAGCCGACCTCGGGCAGGTCGACGTAGACGATGTCGCCGAGGGCGTCGGTCGCGACGGCGGAGATGCCGATGGAGACGACGTCGGTGCCGTCCTCCCGGGCAACCCACTCGTGCTCGTCGGAGTACTGCAGTTCAGGAGCTACTTTTGCCATGAAAAATTCCTAAGTTTAGAGGGTAAAAAGCCTAACGTGTGGGCGCACCCCTGGAGGGCGCGCCCACGGAGTGTTACTTCTGGCGCTTGTAGAACGGCAGAGCGACGACCTCGAACGGTTCGGGCTTGCCGCGCAGGTCGATGTCCAGGGCGGTGCCGGGTTCGGTGTAAGCGACGTCGACGTAGGCCATGGCCACCGGGTAGCCCAGGGTGGGTGAGGGCTGGCCGGAGGTGACTTCGCCGACGACGGCGCCGTCCTTGAGGACCGGGTAGTGGCTGCGTCCGGCGCGGCGGCCGAGGCCCTTGAGCCCGACGAGGCGGCGGCCGGTGGTGGTGCCGGCGCCCGCGTCCTTCTTGGCGGCGAGCGCGGCCTTGCCGACGAAGTCGGCCTCCTTGGAGAGGGCGACGACGGGGCCGAGGCCGGCGGCGAAGGGATCGCCCTGGAGCGAGAGTTCGTTGCCGTAGAGCGGCATGCCGGCCTCCAGCCGCAGGGAGTCACGGGAGGCGAGCCCGGCCGGAGTCAGTTCCCCCTCCTCGGCGATGGCGATCAACGCCTGCCAGAGGGCGGCGGCGTCGTCGTTGTCCACGAAGATCTCGAAGCCGTCCTCGCCGGTGTAACCGGTACGGGCGAGCAGCAGGTCCTTGCCGGCGCCGGCAACCATGAAGGGCACCTCGACGGCGGCGTAGTACTTCAGGCCGGTGACGAGTTCGTGCTGGGCGGCGGGAACCAGGCGGAGCAGGATGGCTTCGGCCTTGGGGCCCTGGACCGCGACCAGCGAGATCTCGGCGGACGCGTCCCGGACCGTGACGTCGAAGCCGCCCTCCCGGGCAGAACCGGCCCGCTCCGCCAGGGCCGCGGCGACGACCTTGGCGTTGCCGGCGTTGGGCACCACGAGGAAGGCGTCCGTACCGTCGGCCCCCGCCGGGCGGCGGTAGGTGATGAGGTCGTCGATGATGCCGCCGTCTTCGTTGCAGATCAGCGAGTACTTTGCCTTGCCGACGGCCATGGCGGAGATCTTGCCAACCAGGGCGTAGTCGAGGAAGGCCGCGGCCTCGGGGCCGGTGACCCAGACCTCGCCCATGTGGGAGAGGTCGAACAGGCCCGCGGAGGCGCGGACGGCGTGGTGTTCGGCGAGCTCGGAGCCGTACTTCAGCGGCATCTGCCAGCCGCCGAAGTCGGTGAAGGAGGCGCCGAGCTTCTTGTGCTCTTCGTACAGGGCGGTGTAGTTCTCAGTCATCGGTGGCCTCAGTTTTCGAATTCGGACAGCGGCGGGCAGGAGCAGATCAGGTTGCGGTCCCCGGCGGCGCCGTCGATCCGGCCGACCGGCGGGAAGTACTTGTCCTGCTTGAGCGTGTGGACCGGGAAGACGGCCTGCTCGCGGGAGTAGGAACGGTCCCAGTCCGTGCTGATGGTCGCGGCCGCGGTGTGCGGGGCGTTGCGCAGCGGGCTGTGCTCGACGGTGAAGTCGCCGTGGGCGACCTGGTCGATCTCGGCGCGGATCGCGATCATCGCGGTGATGAACCGGTCGATCTCGCCGAGATCCTCGGATTCGGTGGGTTCGACCATCAGGGTGCCGGCCACGGGGAACGCCAGGGTGGGGGCGTGGAAGCCGTAGTCGATCAGGCGCTTGGCGACGTCCTCGGCGGTGACGCCGGTCTTGGCGGTGAGTTCGCGCAGGTCCAGGATGCACTCGTGCGCCACCAGGCCGCCCTCGCCGGTGTAGAGCACCGGGAAGGAGTCGTTCAGGCGGGCCGCGATGTAGTTGGCCGCGAGCAGCGCCGACTTCGTGGCCTCGGTCAGGCCCTCGCCGCCCATGAGCTTCACGTAGGCCCAGGAGATGGGCAGGACGCCGGCGGAGCCGTAGCGGGAGGCGGAGATCGGGGTGTTGTCAGCGCCGTTGGCCGGATCCGCCGCGTTGCCGGGCATGAACGGTGCCAGGTGGGCCTTGGCGGCGACCGGGCCGACGCCGGGTCCGCCGCCGCCGTGCGGGATGCAGAAGGTCTTGTGCAGGTTCAGGTGCGAGACGTCCCCGCCGAACTGGCCCGGCTGGGCGAGGCCGACGAGGGCGTTGAGGTTGGCGCCGTCGATGTAGACCTGCCCGCCGGCGGCGTGGATCGCGTCGCAGACCTCGCGGACGTCGGCGTCGTACACCCCGTGCGTGGACGGGTAGGTGATCATGATGCAGGACAGGGCGTCCTTGTGCTGCTCGATCTTGGCCTGCAGGTCGGCGTGGTCGATGGTGCCGTCGGAGTCGGTGGCGACGACGATGACCTTCATGCCGGCGAGCACCGCGGAGGCGGCGTTGGTGCCGTGCGCGGAGGCCGGGATGAGGCAGACGTTGCGCTGCTCGTCGCCGCGGGAGAGGTGGTAGCCGCGGATGGCCAGCAGGCCGGCGAGCTCGCCCTGGGATCCGGCGTTCGGCTGGATGGAGACCTGGTCGTAGCCGGTGATCTCGGTCAGCTGCGCTTCGAGGTCATCGATCAGTTCGCGCCAGCCGGCGGTCTGGGATTCCGGGGCGAACGGGTGGATGGAGGCGAATTCCGGCCAGGAGATGGCTTCCATCTCGGCCGTGGCGTTCAGCTTCATGGTGCAGGAGCCCAGCGGGATCATGGTGCGGTCCAGGGCCAGGTCGCGGTCCGAGAGACGGCGGATGTAGCGCAGCAGCTGGGTCTCGGAGCGGTGGGTGTTGAAGACCGGGTGCTGGAGGTAGTCGGAGCTGCGTTCGACGGCGGAGTCCAGGGCGAAGGCAGTATCCGTGCCTGAGGCAGGGTCGGCCACGCTCGCGCCGAAGGCGGCGACGACGTCGGCGACGATCGCCGTCGTCGTGGCCTCATCGGCGGAGATGCCGACAGTATCGGCGTCGATGGAACGCAGGTTGATGCCCTTGGCGTCGGCGGCGGCGATGATCTCGGCGGCCTTCCCCGGCACCGAGACGGTGACGGTGTCGAAGAACGAGGTCTGCAGCACGTCCAGGCCGGCGGCCTTCAGCGATGCGGCGATGGTCCGGGCGTGGCCGTGGACGGTCTCGGCGATGGCCTTGAGCCCGTCGGGGCCGTGGTAGACGGCGTAGAACGAGGCGACGATGGCCAGCAGCGCCTGCGCGGTGCAGATGTTGGAGGTGGCCTTCTCGCGGCGGATGTGCTGTTCGCGGGTCTGCAGGGCCAGGCGGTAGGCGGGGATGCCGGCGGAGTCCTTGGAGACGCCTACCAGGCGGCCGGGCATGGAGCGCTCCAGGCCCTTCTGGACTGCCATGTAGGCCGCGTGCGGGCCGCCGAAGAACAGCGGTACGCCGAAGCGCTGGGCGGAGCCGACGGCGATGTCCGCGCCCTGCTCGCCGGGAGGGGTGATCAGGGTCAGGGACAGCAGGTCAGCGGCGACGGTGACGAGCGCGCCGCGTTCCTTGGCCTCGGCGATCACGGCGGAGTGGTCGAGGACGCGGCCGGAGGCGCCGGGCTGCTGCAGCACGATGCCGTTGATGGCACCCTCCGGGAGACCCTTGGACAGGTCGGCGACCTCAACCTCGAAGCCGAGGGCCTCGGCGCGGCCCTTGACGATCGCGATGGTCTGGGGCAGGCAGTCGGCGTCCATGACGGTCTTGCCGTCGCGGGCGTCCTTATTTTTGTTGGCCCGGCGCATCATCAGCACGGCCTCGGCGACGGCGGTTGCTTCGTCCAGCAGCGAGGCGTTGGCGATCGGCAGGCCCACCAGGTCCTGGACCATGGTCTGGAAGTTCAGCAGGGCCTCGAGCCGGCCCTGGGAGATCTCGGGCTGGTACGGGGTGTAGGCGGTGTACCAGGCCGGGGCTTCGAGGATGTTGCGGCGGATGACGGCCGGGGTGACGGTGTCGTAGTAGCCCTGGCCGATCATCTGCACGGCGGTCTTATTCTTGGCGGCGAGCTTGCGCAGCTCGGCCAGGACCTCCACCTCGCTCAGCGCGGCGGTCAGTGCCAGGCCGGAGTCCTGACGGATGTCCTTGGGAACGGCGGTGTCAACGAGCGCGTCAACGGTGTCGTAGCCGACGGCCTTGAGCATGGTCTCGACGTCGGCCTGGCGGCGGGCGCCGATATGCCTGTCGACGAAGGACGTGGAGGCTGAGGTAACGGTCACAAGGAACTCCATAACTAAGGCGGCGCAGGGTACGCCGCAGTGATTCGGGTTCCTCCCCGCTCTGTATTGGACCTGAGAGTTTCCGCGGGACCCTTGGCGGGGTCCCGCTTGCACCGTCGGTGAGCGCGGCATCCCGGGGGACTTGTGGCGCGCTGCTTTCCAGAGTGGCCTCGCCGCGGCGGTACATGGGCCTGAGAGATTCCTGGGGAGGATTTGCTCCTACGGCGCCTGCGTGTACTACTGGCAGGACTCTCCCGCCGCAGATCAAAGGCATATTCAGTTGCTCGTGACCATGGTCACAGCATTCATTGTCCTACGCCGGAGCCCGCCTCCGCAAACTTCATTTCTCCCCGCCCGACGCTCCCTCACTTTCGGCGCGGTTTCCCGCGACCCTCCCTCACCTCCGGCTTACATTTCCACGACGCTCCCTCAGGTTCGGAGGTTAATTCCAGAAAGCCCGCTCACCCGACTTGCGGGTGCGTCCCTCAAATGAACGCCGGACGTGAGGGAGCGTCGGCCGGAGTGACGCCGGACGTGAGGGAGCGACCGCCGGAGAAGCACCAAATCTGAGGGAGCGTCCGCTGGAGTGACGCCGGACGTGAGAGAGCATCCGCTGGAGTGCCGCCGGACGTGAGGGAGCGTCCCGTTGAGTGACGCCGGACGTGAGGGATCGTCCACTGGAGAGGTGCCGGACGTGAGGGAGCGTCCTTAGGGGCGGAGGCGGTCGACGGCGGCGAGGAGGCTCTCGACGTCGTCGTCCACCGCCAGCGGCGTGGCACCCGCACTGCGGGCCAGCATGGCGTTGAAATACAGCCCGTCCCCCATGTAGAGCACAGCCTTGGCCATTCCGGGCCCGACGTCGGCGGCGAGCAGTTCCAGCCAACTGGCCTGCACACCGGCCATGCGGCGCAGGGTCTCGGCGTGCGCCACCTCGGCGAGCCGGGTGGCCGCGACGAAGACCCGGTCCAGGGCGGTATCAGCCCAGACCGAAGACCTAATGAAGTAGGCGGCGGCGCCCTCCGGCGCCGCGGCCATGGCGGCCAGGTCCTCGGCCAGCAGCCGGTCCAGCCGTTCCAGGAGGACCGCGATCATGGCCTCCTTGTTCGGGAAGTGGTACAGCAAGCCGCCCTTGGAGACCCCGGCCCGCTTTGCCACCGCGTCGAGGGTGGCGGCCCGCTCCCCCTCGGCAATGAGCAAAGATTCGAAGGCGTCGAGGACGGCCTCGCGGGCGACGGGTTTCCTGGGCATGGCTCCCATCATGCCCGGTGGGCGCCGGATTTCTTAACTATACCGTCCAGACGGTACAGTTATTCGGATGAAGACCTTGCTTCCTGATGCCGGGCATCCCGCGACGCGCTCCCGGGCGCCGTGGCGGGACTGGCTGGCGTTGTCGCTGCTGATGTTCCCGGTCCTCCTGGTGGCGGTCGACAACACCGCACTGACCTTTGCCCTGCCCGCGATCGCCCGGGACCTGAATGCCACCGGCGTCCAGCTGCTCTGGATGGTCGATGTGTACCCGCTGGTGCTCGCAGGCCTGCTGGTTGCGATGGGCAGCCTCGGGGACCGGATCGGCCGCCGGCGGCTGCTTTTCACCGGCGCAGCCGGCTTCGCGGCAGTGTCCGCCGCGACGGCATTCGCCCCCGGCCCCGAGTGGCTGGTGGCCGGCCGTGCGGCTCTGGGGTTCTTCGGGGCCATGCTGATGCCCTCCACGCTGTCGCTGATCCGGAACATCTTCCCGGAACCGAACCGGCGTCGCCTGGCGGTGGCCATCTGGGCAGCGGGCTTCTCCGGCGGCGCGGCCCTGGGTCCGGTGCTGGGCGGCTGGCTGGTGGAGCACCTCTGGTGGGGCGCGGTATTGCTGATGGCGGTTCCCATCATCGTGCCCTTGCTGCTGCTCGGGCCCTCCTTCATCCCCGAATCCCGGGACCCGAACCCCGGGCCGGTGGATCTGCCCAGCATCGCGCTGTCCATGCTGGCCATGGCGCCGACCGTCTACGGCATCAAGATGCTGGCCGTGGAGGGTGCGGGCCCGGTGCCGCTGGCGGCCCTCGGCGCGGGGCTGGTCATGGGGTACGCCTTTGTCCGGCGGCAGCGCAGGCTTGCCGCGGGCGCAACCACCGCTCCCCTGCTGGATCTGGGCCTGTTCGGCAATCCCGTGTTCAGCACGGCCATCACGGCCAACGTCCTGGCGTTGTTCTCCTACAACGGCTTCATCCTCTTCCTTGCCCAGCACCTCCAGCTCCTGGAGGGACAGACACCGTCCGAGTCCGGGCTGGCGATGGTGCCCGCGCTGGCCGCGACCGTGACGGCCGGGCTGCTGGTGGTCCCGCTGGTGCGGAAGGTCCGGCCCGGGTTCGTCGTCGCCGGCGGCCTGCTGTTCAGCGCCGCCGGGTACGCGCTGGTGGCCTTCGGTGGCCACAGTTCCGGGCCCGCTATGCTGCTGGCGGCACTCCTGGTGCTGTGCCTGGGTGTGGGGGCGGCCGAGACCATCTCCAACGACCTGATCCTCGGCGCCGCCCCGGCCGCAAAGTCGGGCGCCGCGTCGGCGATCTCGGAGACCGGGTATGAGGTCGGGTCGCTGCTGGGCACGGCCGTGCTGGGCTCCATCCTGACCGCGTCCTACCAGCGGAATCTGGTCCTGCCGGCCGGCCTCCCCCAGGCCGACGCGGCCGCCGTGGGCCAGGCCCGGGAAACCCTGGCCGGGGCGGCGGAGCTGGCCGGGACGCTGCCCGGGCCCCTGGCCGACGCCGTGATGACCGCCGCGCGCGCGGCGTTCGATTCGGGTGTCCACATCACCGCGGCGATTGCGCTGGTCCTGATGGCCGGCGCCGCCGTGCTAGCCGCCGTCGTCCTCCGCCGGGTGCCGCGGGCGCACTGACCGGGCCCATTGACCCACGCCCACTGACTCGGACGCCCCAGAGGACACCAGCGGCCCGGCGCCAGCCCAAAAAACGGCAGCGTCCGACGCCGGACTCCCGGGGCCGGACGCTGCTCCGTGTGTGTTCCGGTTTAGTTGCCGGCGTCCGGCGTCGTGACGGAGGCCGTGGCCCGCATGGTTTCGGCGTTGACCAGCCAGGCGAACTGCTCGAGCTTGGCGATGAAGGCGTGCAGCAGGTCCGCGGTGGTGGGGTCCTCCTCGTCCACCTCGTCGTGCACCTTGCGCATGGTGCCGACCGCGGCCTCCAGCGCGGCCACGATCTTCTCGATCGCGTCCTTGGTGTTGATCAGGCCGGTGGGAAACTCGGGCAGGGCGGTGGTCTTCGACACCGTCGAGCTGCGGCCGTCCGGGAGGGCATGCAGGGCCCGCATGCGCTCGGCCATCTCGTCCGCGAAGGTGCGGGCGGCGTCGATGATCTCGTCGAGCTGCAGGTGCAGGTCGCGGAAGTTGGTGCCGACGATGTTCCAGTGCGCCTGCTTGCCCTGGACGTGCAGTTCGATCAGGTCCACGAGCACGGCCTGCATATTGCCTGCGAGGGTGGGTGTTGCTTTCATGAATCCTCCTTGGTGGAGCGTCTGGACGGGCTGATGCCACAGACGCTACCGCAGGCAGGAGACGGCAGGGAGGGTTTTCACGATTAGCTTAGTAAGTGAACTTACTAAGCTGGATTCGGGGTCTAAACGGCCTGATTCAGCGCGGGTCCCTGCGGGAATATCGCCCGCGTGATCCCGCCGGCGGTGGCCTCGGACAGCTGGGCCAGGTAGTCGTTGCGGCGCCGAGGCGTGATCCGGGATTCGGGCTCGAAGCCGCGGTCCGGGTCGTCGGCGTAGTGCGCGGTGAGACCGTCGCGCATCAGCCGGATGGCTTCGGCGCGCTGCTGGGAGACGGCGGCGTGGGTGGAGCCGAGTTCCGCGGCGAGGTCCTTGACGGTCCGGTCGCCGAAGTAGATCTCCTCCACCACGTAGCGCATCCGCTCGGGCAGCGACTTCACGGCGGCGCGCAGGTACTGGAGCCGCTCGTCGGCCAGGACCGAGCTCTCCGGGGACAGCGTTTCGGCGGCCAGGGTATCGACGACGGCGTCGTCCAGCGGGGTGAGGGTGCGCGAGGCATCCGCGAGCGCTGCCTCCACGACGCTTTGCTGGACACCGAGGGCCGCGGCGATCTCGTCGACGGTGGGGGTCCGTCCGAGGGCGGAGGCCAGGGTCTCCTGAACCGACATGGTCTCTTTGATCCGGCGGCGTGCCGAGCGCGTCGCCCAGTCAGAGGCACGCATCTCGTCGGCAAATGCGCCGAGGATGCGGCGGCGGGCGAACGCGCCGAAGGGAACCCCGAGCTCGGGGTCGAAGGAATCGGCCGAGGTAATCAGGGCTACGGCACCAGCCGACGCCAGGTCATCGCGCGAGAGGTGGGACGCCTTCGAGCACAAATCTGAGACGAGGTAGCCAACCAGCGGAAGGTGCTGAGTGACCATCTCGTTGCGTTCCACGCGATTCAATAGTGTGTCCCCCCATGAGACCGGTTCAGGAGCTGTAAAACAGCGGAAGCCGCATCCCCAAACGGCCCCGTGCTCCCCCCATGGGAGTCGGTCTTCGACGGTCGGGTGCAGCACCCAGATCGAAACCTATCACCTGATCCGGAATCTGCGTGTACCCTCAGGAAAAAGCTTGGCCGAAAATGCGGAAAGCCGTCATACGGCCGGGATGGCAAGGGAATGGGGCCCATGGGTGCGGGGGATCTTTCGGCGGCGCTGTGGCAGGAACGCCGGCAGCTTGAGCTGCTGTTGTTCCGGCTCGAAACGCAGCGCCTCCATCTGGCCGCCGGCAACCTCGCCTGGCTGAATTTCACCTCGTCCGAAATCGAAGCCGTGCTGGACCGGCTCCGCTTCGAGGCGCTGGCCCGCAACGTCGAATCCGCGGCCGTGGCCGGTGAGTGGGGCCTCCCGGCGCAGGCCACCTTAGTAGAGCTGATCGCCGCCGCGCCGCCCGGCGCGTGGCCCGCGGTCCTGCAAGATCACCTCGACGGGTTGCGGGCCCTGCTCCGGCGGCTCGCCGCTGCCTCCGCCACTAACGAAACTGCTCTCCTGGGGCTTGAACCGCCGGCGGCCGCGAGCTCCGAGGCGATGCTCGACCAGCTGACGCTGGCCGCCAACATCGAACGTGCCCTGACCATCACCCGGCGCGCCGCACAGCCGCTGATGGCCCAGTACCTCGGGGACGACGCGAACTCGCTCTAGCCGTTGGCGCCGGCAACGGGTTCGGCATCGGATGCCGGTGTGGCTGGGTTGGACTGTACCGGTGTGGCGGGAACCGGTGCTGACGGAACCGCCGTGGCGGGTGCGGGAGCCGGCGCGAGCAGGCCGCGCAGCGCGTCCTCGGTGCCGGACCCGTCGTCGGCTCCCGCTTGGGCGGCCGCGAGGTTCGCCGCGGCGATCGCCTCGATGACTTCACGGCGCTGGATCGGGACACCGCGGGGTGCCTCGATGCCGATCCGGACGCCGTCGCCGCGGCCCTCCAGAACAGTGATGACGATGCCGTCGCCGATCATGATCTGTTCGCCCGGCTTGCGTGTGAGTACCAGCATGCTCTCAATCTACCCTTCGCTGCCGTCTGCGGCGGCCCATGGAAGCGGGTGACCGGCCGGCCTCCCGTCGATCCATCCCACCGGGATGTTCAGTGCCTCGACGGTCTCCGGCGAGGAAGTGTAGGCGGCGCCAACGACGGCCATGGCGTCGATCTCCAGCCGCGACCGGACCAGGTTGATCCAGCGGGCAGTGTCCGCGGTTTTCCGGCCGGCATCCACCACCACCCAGACCTGGTCCGGGGAAAGGGCCGCGAGGGCCTGGAGCCGCGCCAGCGCGTGCCGGCCCTTGCCGAGGCCGAAGGCCGCAATGACCGTTTGTTCGGTTTCCACGGCGTGGGCGCGGGCCGCCGTCGCGCTTTGGCGCCCGTCCAGGTGCAGGTGGCCGTAGGCGCTGAGCTCGCCCGCGGTGCGCACGTCCGCGCCGCCCGCGGCGATGGACATGTCCAGGGCCGTGTCGAGCGGGTCGTCGCCCAGGCCCACCAGAACCACCAGGTCTCCGGTGCCGCGCAGTGGAACCGGAGCCGGGATGCGTTTGGGAGCCGCGGGCGCCTCGGACCGTTCCTCGGTGCGGCGAGCACTTTCGGCCGGTTCGGCGGGCCCGAGCAGGCTCACGGCGGCGGTGCGGGCACCGGCTGCCGCGGCGCCGGGTGCGGAT
>NZ_JBFBKP010000023.1:0-56880 GCF_040702285.1 Arthrobacter sp. NPDC080086 | reverse complement strand
CACCACAGGGGCGGCACGATTCGGCAATTTCAACCAATCAATAAAACAATCGGTATCAACAAACTTGGCACACTATTGAGTTCTCAAACAACAGACACACCCGGCACCACCACAACCCATTCAGGATCATGACTCGCTCCGGAGCAACTTTTCAAACTTACCCGATCACCAACCGCAATGCAAACCGGCATATTCGCCGAATCCCACGCAATGGAAAGGGTCCCCACCCGAAAAACCGGCGCACAATTCCGCACCATTTTCCAGGCTGTTCAACAAGGGGGTCGGTCGCTATCTTTCCGCTTCAGCGGCGGCGACTCGAATAACTTTACACACGAACACCGGACCACACAAATCGCACCCCGGCGGGGCCCCTTGCCCTCCAGTCCCCCGGGATTCCGGGGAACTGAAGGGTTCGGGGGGGTGCCCTGACAGCCCGCCTGAGGCTACGCGACCGGTATGAGCTGCGTCACCGCGGCGTGGCCTCGGCGCCCTCCGGGGTACCCGTACCCCCGTCGCCCGGGGCACCCGTTCCCGCGTCGCCCGGGAGACCCGGGCCGGCGTCCTCCGCGGCACCCTTGCCGGCGCCCTCCGCGAAACCCGTTCTCTCGTCGCCCCTGGCCCCGGTCCCCGACTCGCCCGTCGCGCCCGGCGGCGCCGTCGTCGTTCGAGTCCTCCCGCTTCCGCCGCGTCCGCGTCGCCACAGCGGTTCCAGTTCCGCCAGGTCCGCGTCCGTGGCCGTCCCGAAGGGGGCGACGGCCGGCCCGTCGGGGGCCTTGCGCTCCTGGCCGCGGGTGGCCCAGAGGCTCGCACCGATGGAGACGGCCAGGATGGTGGCGATGACGCCCAGGGAGAGCGGTGTGGGGATGTAGTAGATGTCGATCTTAAGGAGCATCTTGATGCCCACCCACACCAGCACCAGCGCCAGGCCGATCTTCAGGTAGATGAACCGGTGGATCAGGTCGGCGAGCAGGAAGTACATGGCGCGCAGGCCCAGGATCGCGAAGGCGTTGGCGGTGAAGACCAGGAACACCTCGTCGGTGACGGCGAAAATCGCGGGGATGGAATCGACGGCGAAGATGATGTCGGTGACCTCCACCAGGGCCAGGACTGCCAGGAGCGGGGTGGCCAGCACCACACCGCTCTTCCGGACCAGGAACCTTTGCCCGTGGAATTTGTCGGTCATGGGAACGAACCGGCGGAAGAGTGCGAGCGTCCGCGACTTCTCCGGCTCCGGGTGCTGGTTTCGCTGCCGGATCATTGTGTAGCCGGTGTAGAGCAGGAACGCCGCGAACAGGTAGAGCACCCACCCGGCGCTGGCAATGATGGCCGAGCCGGCCGCGATGAAGATGCCACGGAACACCAGGGCGCCCACCACACCGAGGAACAGCACCCGGTGCTGGAACTCGCGGGGTACCGCGAAGTACGTGAAGATGATCGCCCAGATGAAAACGTTGTCCACGGCGAGGGATTTCTCGATCAGATAGCCGGCGAAGTACTGCTGGCCGAACTCGGCCCCGAACAGCTGCCACACCAATACGCCGAAGCCGACGCCGAACGCGACCCAGACGGCGGACCACAGCGACGCTTCGCGGACGCCGATCACGTGCGCCTTGCGGTGGGCGAACAGATCCACCGCCAGCATCAGGACGATCACGCCAAGGACGGCCAACCAGGCCCACAAAGGAACATTCATCGAAGAGCACCCGCTTCCAGTCAGTCACTACCAACTGGAGGTCTCTCCCGGCCCGAAGACCTGCCCGCCGGGCCGCTCAGGGGCGGCCGTACTGACGACGGAACATGTGGGGGATACTCCCCTCCGTCCAAAAATTGAAGCACACTCCCCGGGTTTCAGACAACGGTGGGATCGGCATCGGCACCGCC
Source organism: Arthrobacter sp. NPDC080086 (assembly GCF_040702285.1). Lineage (NCBI taxonomy): Bacteria > Bacillati > Actinomycetota > Actinomycetes > Micrococcales > Micrococcaceae > Arthrobacter > Arthrobacter sp. NPDC080086. The sequence continues at coordinate 54,999 of NZ_JBFBKP010000023.1, read as the reverse complement.
CGCGTTGCGCGCTCCCCGCCATCGAACTAGGGTGATTGATAAGCATGCTTAGCATGCCGTGGGATCCACCCGCCGCCCGAGCCCGGGCCGCCTGATGGCCGGGCCGCACGCACCTATCGGAGGAGAACTATGACTGACCAGTACACGTTCAGGAACCCCGTCACGGCGTATGACCAGATTGAGCCGCCGGAGCAGAGCCAGCCGGAACCCGGCCTGGACGCGAAGATGGCCCCCAAGGCCGACCTCGGCGAGGAGACCTACCGCGGCACCGGCCGGCTGGAGGGGCGCAAGGCACTCATCACCGGCGCGGACTCGGGGATCGGCGCCGCCACGGCCATCGCCTTCGCCCGCGAGGGGGCCGACGTCGTCATGTCCTACCTCCCGGAGGAGGAAGAAGACGCCGCCCGGATCGCCGACCTAATCGAGAAGGCCGGCCGCAAGGCGGTCAAGGTCCCCGGCGACCTGAAGGATTCGGCCGTCTGCCGCGAGCTGGTCGAGACGGCCGTCCGCGAGCTCGGCGGCCTGGACATCCTGGTCAACAACGCCGGCAAGCAGATGGCGCAGAAGGCCCTGGGCGACATCACCGACGTCGAGTTCGACCACACGTACAAGACCAACGTGTACGCGATGTTCTGGCTGACCAAGGAGGCGCTGCCGCACCTGCCGGCCGGCGCGACCATCATCAACTCCACCTCCATCCAGGCGTACAGCCCCTCGGAGACGCTGGTGGATTACGCCTCCACCAAGGCCGCGATCAACAACTTCACCAAGGGCCTGGCCCAGCAGCTGGCGCCCAAGGGCATCCGTGTCAACGCCGTGGCCCCGGGCCCCATCTGGACCCCGCTGCAGCCAAGCGGCGGCCAGCTCACCGAGGACCTGCCTGAGTTCGGCAAGGAGACCCCGCTGGGCCGCGCCGGCCAGCCGGCCGAGCTCGCCCCGGCCTACGTATTCCTGGCCTCCCCCGAGTCCAGCTACGTGATCGGCGAGACGCTGAACGTCAACGGCGGCATGCCGACGCCGTAACGTCCCAGCGCCAAACGCCAGTGGGCCCCTCCCGGGATTCTCCGGGTGGGGCCCACTGGCGTTCTGGGGATCAGCGCACGACGGCGGCTCCCAGGCACCCGACGGGGTTAGCGCTGCGGCGGGAGGGACTTGCTCCAGACCACGGTGCCGTTGGCGTCGCGGAGACTGACGGTGAAAACGTCGTCCGCGCCCAGGTCCACGTGGCCGAAGAACTGGCTGGTGCCGCTGCGCGGGGACTCGTTGGCGTAGGCGCCGGCCTTGAAGAACTCCACCTTCGGGCCGAAGGTACCGTCCAGGGCATTGGGCCCGAAGCTGCCGGCGTTGATCGGGCCGGCCACGAACTCCCAGAACGGGTCGAAGTCGGTGAACGCGGCCCGGTCCGGCGAGTAGTGATGCGCGGCGCAGTAGTGCACGTCGGCGGTCAGGAAGACCACGTTTTTAACCCGGTTGCGCTTGAACGCGGAGAGCACCGCGGCGAGCTCGAGCTCCTTGCCCAGCGGGGCGCCGTCGTCGTGGTTGGACAGCGATTCCTCGTTCACCGGCCCGTCCGGGACCACCAGGCCCAGCGGCAGGTCGTTGGCGATCACCTTCCAGGTGGCCTTGGAGCGGCTGACCTCGCGGATCAGCCAGTCAGTCTGCTCCTGGCCCAGGATGTGGGTCAGGTGCGTTTCCTTGCCGTCGGTGTTCGGGTCCTTGAAGCTGCGCATGTCCAGGCAGAAGATGTCCAGCTGCGGGCCGCGGGAGATCTTGCGGTAGATCCGTTCGGGTTCGAACCCGGTGCCGCCGGCGCTCACACCGGCGATCGGCTGGTATTCCTGCCAGGCCTGCCGGCCACGGGCGGCGAGGACGTCCACGCGGCGTTCGGTGTAGCGGATGTCGGTGAGGACCTGGCCGGGGTACCAGTTGTTGTGCGTCTCGTGGTCGTCCCACTGGGCGATGACGGGTACCTCGGCGTAGAGGGCGCGGATGTTCTTGTCCATCAGGTTGTAGCGGTGCCGGCCGCGGAAGTCGTTGAGCGTCTCGGCCACCTTGGAGACCTCCTCGGTGACCAGGTTGCGCCAGATCTGCCCGTCGGGTTCGGTGACCTGGGCGCTGATGGGCCCGTCCGCGTAGATGGTGTCGCCGGAGTGGATGAAGAAGTCCGGGCGGGTGGCGTGCATGGCCGCGTAGCCGCGCATCCCACCGATCTCCTCGTTGATGCCCCAGCCCTGGCCGGCGGTGTCGCCGGTCCAGACGAAGCTCTGGCCGCGGGCTTCCCGGCCGCTGGCCAGCAGCCCGGTGTCCGCCGCGGTGCTGAAGGAGCCCTGCGCGGTATCGCCGGCGAGGCCGTCAGGGTCCTCGAAGTGCATGCTGACGGCGAAGCGGGTGCCTGCGGGGAGGTGGCTGGCGTCGATCCGGGCGGTGAAGTCGGTGGCTTCGGTGGCGGCACTCCCCCGCAGCACGCGGCGGAAGGCGCGGCCGCCTCGCAGCGGGGACCCGCCGTCGTCGACCGCCAGCAGCTCCGCCACCAGGGTGCCGGGGCCGGACGCGCGGGACCAGAGGACGCCGGAGCCGGTGGTGACGTCGCCGGTGGAGATGCCGGAGGGCAGGGTCAGGCGGTTGCGGACCAGGGCGACGCCGGACGCGCTGGCGGCGGTGGCGGCTCCGGGGACGACGGCGGCGGCACCGGCGGCGGCCAGGGCACCCTTGAGGACAATGCGGCGGCTGAATTCAGTCATGCCTCCACCGTTGCCGGTCCGGATGAACCGCTGGTGGCGCCGGCGTGAACGGGGCGCGGGTGGCCTCCTCAGGGCACAAAAAAGCAGGGCCCGTCCGGAGACGGGCCCTGCTCGAACCCTAACGGTCCCGGAACTCTAAGGAATTAGAGGCCCTGGATGTTGGTTGCCTGCGGGCCCTTGGGGCCCTGCTCGACGTCAAAGGAGACCTTCTGGTTCTCTTCGAGGGAACGGAAGCCGGAGGAGTTGATCGCGGAGTAGTGCGCGAAAACGTCCTGCGAGGAGTCATCGGGGGAAATGAAGCCGAAGCCCTTTTCAGCGTTAAACCATTTGACGGTACCAGTAGCCATTATTTATGTCCTTCGTGAAGGTGGAAGGAAAATCCCGACTTTCGGGCCTTCCGGTGTGGGGTGCTCAAAACCGCTGCTTCAGAAGAACACGGACTTTCGACCGCGCGTACTGCCTGAACTACGAACTGCAAACACAACAACAAGTTCAACACTACAGGAGTTACAGGCCGCCATTTACCACATGACGCGAAGTGCCAACGCCGGGCGGCTAGGACTGGGGCTGGGTCTGCCGGGTGTCCGCGGCCGACGGCGCCGTCCCCGGCCGGGGGTTCGACGTCACGGCAGCGGGCTCGGTTGCGGCGACCGCCGCCGCGCGGTTGCCCTTGGTGATCCGCCGCTCGACGGCGCGGCCCGCGGCGACCGAGAGCCGGTGCGCGGGGCCTTCGACGTAGCGGAAGAACAGCTCGGCGACGCCGAATGACGCCGCCACGCCCAGGACGAGCCCCAGCGGGAGCGAGACGCCGCGCAACAGCGTGGCGGCGGCCAGGATGATCGGCAGGTGCACCAGGTAGAGGCTGAAGGAGACGCGGCCCAGCCACTGGGCGAGGGCGGTGTCGCCCAGCTTCTTGGCCGAGCCGGAGAGCAGGAACACTAGCACGATCAGGGTGGCGCCCACCGTGATGACGGCTTCGATGCCGGAGATGGGCGGTTCGGGGCTGATCCACTCGGCGTTGGCCAGGTAGAGCCCGACGGCGGCCAGCAACAGCCAGATCACCCGCGGCCAGGCGCTGGTCAGCTCGCGGATCCGTTCCCGTTCGGCGCCAAGGATGGAGCCAATGGCGAAGATCGGCATGTAGATCAGGGCTTCTATGTGGAAGACGCCGCCGATGACCGCCAGGCCCAGGGCGATGGCCAGCTTGAGGTGCCAGAACCGGCGCCAGCGCAGGGCGAGGAAGACGTAGAGCGGCAGCAGCAGCGAGAACGCCACCTCCCAGCGGAGCGTCCAAAGCGGGGTGTTGATGGTGCTGGCGTTGAGCAGCAGCAGGGCGTCACGGAAGACCTGGCCCGGGTCCGGGGTGGTGACGTACATGTCCGCCCACGGGCTCTGCAGCGGCGACGGGGTGCGCGGGATCAGCAGCATCAGGACGACGGCGAGCGCCAGCGCCGCCCACGCCGGAAGGTAGAGCCGCAGCAGCCGTTTGGCATAGTACGGCGCCCAGCTCCTGCCGGGAAGTGACTTGGTGAACGGCAGGATCAGGACGAAGCCGGAGAGCACGAAGAAGACGTGCACCGCGGGGGTGCCGTTCCAGAGGACGTGGAGCGGGGAGAACACTGCCCACATCTCGGAGCTGGTGAGCCGGGTAGACCGGTCGTTCGAGACGACGCGGCCGACCCACGGGAGCGTGGAGAGCGCGTGGCAGGCGACCACCACCAGGGCGGCCAGCCCGCGGAGGCCGTCCAGTTGCGTGACTCGGGTGGATCCGTGCTGGTTTGGCATCGATCCATGTTACCAGTCCGTTACATTTGGGCGGCGGGAACGCATTCTGCGATCTGCTTGATGGCGGCGAGGGTTTTCGGGATGCCGTCCAGCGCCTGCCGGGTGCGGTCGGCGATCTGGGCGTCGGCCTTGTCGCCGAATTTCTCCTTGAACATGGCGATCCCCTCCGGCAGGAATTCCCACGACTCGGTCAGGATGGTGCCGGACTCGGCCGGGGTCATCGTGAAGCCCCAGCGGACGTACTTGCCACCCACCACCCAGGCGAACTCCCTGCCGCGGTCGGCAGCTATCACCTGCGACCGCGTTTCCCACGTCCGCCCCGGAACCTCGTTGCGTCCGGTGAACCAGGCGCCGACGTCGCCGGCGCTGTCCTCGTTGTCCCACCAGCAGGTTTTGCAGACGGGGCTCCATTCGCCGGTGCGGGTGACGTCGGAGACGAGGTCGTACAGCGCCTCGGCGGAGGCGTTGACCGTGACGGATTCCTGGTGCTGGCGGGTGTTCTGAGTCATGGCTCCATCCTTGCAGACGCTTGCGATCATCTCCGCGGGCCCCGGCGGACTCCCCCGCCCTCGGCAGAAAGCCCAAGCACCCCGGGCAATCCACGGCCAGGTGTTCTCCGAATAGTTGGCATAAGCAACGGTCCGGCCACACCCCGGCGGGGCCGCCACCGCAAGTCCGAACCCAAGGAGCCCCGCATGGCAACCCCAACCCACTCCCGCACCACTGCCCGTACCACCGTCCAGAAGGCAAGCCTCGCCGTCGGCGCCGTATTCCTGCTGGTCGGCATCCTGGGCTTCGTCCCGGGCATCACCAGCAACTACGACTCCCTGCAGTTCGCCGGCCACCACTCCGAGGCCATGCTGCTGGGCCTGTTCCAGGTCTCGGCCCTGCATAACATCGTCCACCTGCTCTTCGGCGCCGCCGGCCTGCTGCTGGCCCGCACCGCCACCGGCGCCCGTTCCTTCCTGCTCTACGGCGGCATCATCTACCTGGTCCTGTTCGTGTACGGCCTGGTAGTTCCGGAAGATTCGGCCGGTGACTTCGTGCCGCTGAACAGCCTGGACAACATCCTGCACCTGGTGCTCGGTGCCGCCATGATCGCACTGGCGGTCATCCTCACCAAGGGCCGTGCCAAGGCCCGCGCCTAACAAACCGCAGAGTTCCATCGAACGCGCCCACCGGCTTCCGGTGGGCGCGTTCGTCGTTGCGAGCCTGTCCGGCGGCGTCCCGACGCCTTTCTATGGACGCCACCACCTTGGCTGGGCGGGGCTAGCCCAGCGGGGAGCCTATCCCCCGCACAGCCGCGGGCATATCCTGCAGGAAAGCCCGCTCGTGGCCCGCAGCGTCCCGGAGGTACCCATGGAAATGCCGAAAGCATCCGACGCCGACAAGGCCCGGTTCCGCTCGCTGGTGCCGGATCTCCCGGAGGTGGTCATCAAGCCGATGTTCGGGAATCTGGGGGCGTTCGTGAATGGCAACATGTTCGCCGGCCTGTTCGGCCCCACCATCGGGGTGAAGCTGTCCGAGACGGACAAAACGACGCTCGAACGCACCGAGCCGACCGTCCCGTTCGGACCTGCCGAGCGCCCCATGGGCGGCTGGACCGGGTTGCCGGAGACTTGGAGCGGCGAGGGCGACGACGCCGAGGCGCGCGCCAGGGCTTGGGTGGAAAAGTCGTTCGAGCATGTGGCCGGGCTGCCGCCCAAGGCGCCCAAGGCTCCCAGGGTTTCGAAGAAGTAGTCATGTCCTCCCCCGGCGCAGGCCCAGTCCAGGAGGTCGACACCCTGGTCATCGGCGCGGGGCAGGCCGGCCTGGCGACCAGCTACTGGCTGGGCCGGCACGGCGTCGACCATCAACTGCTGGAACGGCGCGACGCGCTGGGCGGCGCCTGGCAGGACCGCTGGGATTCGTTCTACCTGAACACCCCGAACTTTGCGTTCCTGCTGCCGGAGCTGAGCTACGACGATCCCGACCCGGATGCCTTCCTCCCGCGGGACGAGGTGATCGAGCTGTTCCGTGACTACGCCGCGCGGATCAAGGCGCCGGTCCGGCTCGGCACGGAGGTGACCCGGGTCGGCGTCGTGGACGGCCGCTTCACGGTCGAGACCAATCAGGGCGGCTGGCTCGCACGGAACGTGGTCCTCGCGAACGGAGCCTTCCAGCGTCCGCGGATCCCGGCGTCGGCCGCCACACTCCCCCGGCGCGTCCGCCAGCTGCACAGCCACGACTACCGCAACGCGCAGCAGCTTCCCGACGGCGCCGTGCTGGTGGTGGGCACCGGGCAGTCCGTCGGCCAGATCACCGAGGACCTGCTCGACGCCGGCCGGGAGGTCCACCTGTCCGTCTCTACCTGCCCCGAGGCTCCGCGGCGGTACCGCGGCCAGGATGTCTTCTACTGGATCCTGCAGCTCAACCTGCATGGCCCCGCGTTCGGCATCAACGGCCTCCAGGCGGACCAGCTGCCCTCACCGGCCGCGCGTTTTATGTGCAACCCACTGATCTCCGGAAACGGCGGCGGCCACAGCATCCACCTCCGCGGCCTTGGCCGCCGGGGCGTCCGCCTGCATGGTCGGTTTGAGGGAACGGACGACGACGGCCTCGTCTTCAGCGACGACCTCCCCGCACGCCTCGCCCTGGTGGAGACGGGGTTCCGCGAGAGGCTGGGACGGATGGTCGACGCCTACATCGCCGCGGCAGGCATCGACGCCCCGCCCGCCGAGCCCATGCCGGCGGACGACTGGCTGCCTGCGGACTCCGGGACGCGGCTGGACCTGGAGGCCGAGGGCGTCACCTCGGTCATCTGGTGCACCGGCTACGGCCTGGACTTCGGGTTCCTCGATGTGCCGGTGCTCGACGAGTGGAACTACCCGCGCCACAGCCGCGGCGTCACCGCGGTCCCGGGCCTCTACGCCGTGGGCCTGCCCTGGCTCACGAAGCACCTGTCCGCCACGCTGTCCGTGGTGGGCGACGACGCGGAGTTCGTGGCGGGGCACATCGCGGGGCGGTGACGGGGCGTGCAATCGGTGATCCCAAGCGGATGTTCTCTTGGGGGCGCAACCGTCATAGGTATTTCGACAAGACCCCCGCCAGCCTGTCTCCCGTAGTCACTAGCCACTCGACGAGTTCTTGCGACTGAGCCTCGTCCTGGAAATCGCCAGTACGGCTGATAACCAGTTTGGACGCCTTGCGGTCCGGCTTGTCGTCCCACTCGAGGGCGAAACCGAGGTCTGCTTCGATGGCAGCGCGCTGGGACAACAACCTCTGGTAGAGGTCTTTGTCATGGTTGATCCAAAAAATCGTTGTGACGAGCTTCTTCTGCGAGTTGGCCTGAAGGGAGACCACGGCACGCGAGTCTCCGATGCCGGCGTCGTACCAATTCAGCGGGGCGGGCTTGCGCCAGGTACTGATATGGGTCGCATTCGCCAAGCCGTAGTCTCGTACCCGCTCGAAGAACGCGAGCTGGGCGTCTCTTACTGACGTTCGGATTCCGCTCCCAATGTCACCCTTGGGTTTCTTGCGGCGTGCGGCGATAGCGTCGTCGTCGACGTCCAGGCCGGCGGCTTCCGCGAGTTCTTCTGCACCAATGAACTGCTCAGGATCCGCCTGGCCGTGTGCATCGAACTGGAGCCCCTCTGCCTCAAGCACGAGGCGTGGGTCATCGTTGCAGCCTGGCTTGGTCCAGCGGAAACCAGGTGAGATCGTACCGCCGCTCTGCAAGACTCGCCATGCGTTGGCCATCGGGTAGTTCGCGATAATCGCAGCCAGCGGCTGGGCCCATGTGCCGGCCACGAGCGCGACGTCGCCGTACGTAGTCCAGCGCCCTGCTGGAATCTCGGCGACGATCGCAGCTATTTGGCTGCGCAGCGCTGACGGCTCGTCGCGGACCGCGACGATACTCTCGTCCGGTCCCGGCCACAGCTCTATGATCTTCTCCGCTAGTTCAGCGCTACGGGTGTTGATCTCGTCGACGCCCCAAGTGGCGTGCGCCGCGATTGCTAGGTTCATCGACAGGCCGCTCTTAGCCAGCATCTCGCGCTTCTCTTCGAACGGTTTGTTGCTGAGCTCACTGTTGTAGCCACTCAGAGTCAAGTTTCCGAGCGTATGAACGACGCGCTCGTGTTCGTAGTCAATGTCCGCTTCTGCGCTGAAACCCGCGGCGAACGTCTTGCGCACGGAAGCCGTCATCGTTTGCGGCAACACATGCTCAATTGTCAGGTGCCTAGGGTCGACGTCGACGATCTCTTTCGGGCGGAACGCCTGTTCGAGCCACTGCAGGATGAGCTTCTTTTGCGCTCCGCGGCCCTGCCAGTAAAACGCGATCGTCTTGGCAGCCTCGCGAACCTCCATGTCGGTCGCGAAGTGTTTGCGGCCTCGGGACAGGTATTCGCGCAGCGCGACGTCGATGTGGTCTGCGTCGCTGATGGCGCTTACCGCCTGGAGTAGCGTTCGGTTCAAGTTCGCGGTGGCGCGCCCGATAACAATGCGCCGCACGAAGTAGGATTCCAGATACGTCAGCGCGCGCACAACTTCATCGTCAGCCGCGGTGCCGGCAGCACGTCGGGCGAGGATCTGCATCACCACCGGGTACGCGGTGGTCGAGCCCCAAGCTTTGATCCTGGTGAGGCGACGGCGGATCTCAGGGTGCTTCTCCCCCGCCGGCTTGAGAATCGTTGCCAGCACGTCACCCAGCTTGGCGATACGGATCACCTCCGTTTCTAGCTCGTAGACGTTCCCTAGACTCTCGAGTCGACGCTGTTGTCCGACGTAGGTATCCGACTGCTTCGCCCGCTCGTCGCGCTGAGCGAGGTCGAGCCAGAACAACAGCTCGAGATTCTCAGCATCAAGCGTCCTCTCCAATGGGAGCCAAATGTTCTCGTAGACCGTGTCTGCCCGATCACCGAGCCGCATGAACAAATAGTTCTTGAGCAGGTCGCTCTGCGTCAGGCGGAGGCCAGTGTTGTTCAGCGATTCAAAGATGCGGTGCGCGTTGTCGGAGGGCTCGGCCGTAACAACGACAAGCGCCAGACCACGCACGACAGCGGCTTCGAGCAGCTCCAGGTTTCGTGGATCGTCCGGGTCACCGGCCGCGGCAATTTTGGAGCGGAAGAACCGGTACGCAGCGCCGACTGCATCCTCGCCGCCAGCTTGTGGCGCACGATTGAGTACCGCCATATAGGCAGGCCGATCTGTCTGGGTCGGCATGACCTTGAGCGGCTTTCCGCTGTCGAAGACATTGATCAGGTACTGCGCGTCGATTCCGTTGGCGCGTTCGGAATGCCCCGCTTCGACCAGGTGATCACGGAGCGCAGCCAGAAGGAGCGTAAGCGTGGTCAGGCGCTGCTGACCGTCGACGACGAGGAACTTGTTGACGCCGATGGCGCCAAAATCAGGACTGCTCGCCAGCACGAGGGAGCCAATGAAGTGAGAAGCCTTCGGGTCGTCTCCAATGGCGCGCTCCAGCTCGACGACGTCCGTCCACAGTTGGTCGAGCTGCTTCTTCCCCCAGGAGTAAACGCGTTGATAGAGCGGAATCTGGTACTGCTTCTTGCCTTCTAGAACACCCGCAAGCGTCCCGTTCTCCGCCCGAACCACTCATGCCTCCTCTGGATCTCAGCGGTGATGGGACCGCCTGCCACCGTTACAGGGTAACCGCGAGTCTGGAGTTCCCCGTGTGGCAGACGAGCTCGAGGCCTGAAAATTCGCCCGAGACGGGCAGAGAGCCGTAGAAGCCCTACATGCGCTGGAAAATCGAGGCTTCCAGAACCCGGCGCCCAGAATCTCGACAAACTCGATCACACTCCGGCCATCGAACAATGGAATGCGCCTATGCACTAGGCCGGAAGGTTCGTGTGATTGAATCTGTCCATTGAACGGCTTAGTGAGACGCCGAAGGAAACTGTCACGGGGGTACAGGTGCCGCTGATTGCGATGTTAGACGGCGAGCGGGTCGACGCCACGACGCATGACGCGGAATCGTGGGCAGCGCTTCAGGCATCAAGAGACCGGAAGCGGCTCTTGATGCCTGTGTGCAATATCCGGGCAGTCGCGAAGACCCGCGGACAGGCCACGAGGTTTTTCGCTCACCACCGACTAACCGACTGCGCCGCTGACCACGGCGGAGAATCACCTCAGCACCTTGCCATGAAAGAAGCCATAGCCCAGGGGATCTCAGGGACACCAGGATGGCATGCCGTCATCGAGTACCCCCATCCCTCCCGCGAGTGGATTATCGACATCCTGGCAGAGTCCGACGACATGCTCCACCGCGTCGCCTTCGAAGTACAGCTCTCTTCGCAGACGCCGGCGGACTACTTCCGCCGAACTCAAAGGTACTTCGACAGCAACGTCTTCCCGGTCTGGTTGGTACCCCGGGCCCTCGAATTCAGTCACATCCAGCTGCCCGTGGTGGTCACCGGCTTCGGCAAGACCTCAGAAGTCCCCGACACTCCCGCGCAGCTCCTTGATCTAGATACAAAGCACAACTTGCCTGTGGAACACGATGGCTTGGGCGACTTCATTAGGGACCTGTTGAGTAACGGCCCACGCTGGAGATCAGGGACCCCGAAGAAACAGCAGGAGGACTGGGAGGCCGAACAGCGCCGACGCGTCGAGGAGCAGCTGGCCGAAGCTGAACGTATCGCGAGGTCCAAGGTAGCCGTTGAGAAGACGAACCTCGGTAGTATCGCCCCCGACAAAGCATTCGAACCCCACACCGTCCATACCGAATCCGGGCCCTTTGTCTGGGCGACCTTGACTGACTGCTGGAAATGCAGCCGACAGATGATGGTCTGGGAGGCAGCCAGCAGCCGCGCGGGTGAGCAGTATTCCTCGGCGGGGCCCGTCAGCGTAAAAAGCAAGGTCGGACCAACGCGATACGAAAACCACCCAGACGTCCATCAGGCGGTGAACACATGGATTACACAGTCTGGTGCGACCGTGACAAAGGCCAGAATCGAGCTGCGAAACAGTCAGGGTAGAGGAGAGCCCTACAGCGCGTTCGTGTGCCCAAATTGCAGCGCGCTCATGGGTCAAGTTTTCGTCGCGCAGATCAATGCAGAACACTGGTCCGTCATCTGCGCTCCACTGCTCCGAAGGAACTGAACGCTGGAGCAGGTAATCCGAAAAGGCTGTAACCCCCTTAGGCCGCTGGTTCTCTCTCCCAATCCGCCCCGGGCTCTCTAATCCTTTGGGAATTGCCACCCCGAGGGCCGGGACACCCGAGCTATGAGACACCAACGCGCGCTGGAAAAGAGGTCGCCGCCCACGGGCGCCCTCCACCGGAAGGGTGGCTGTGGTTGACGGCCACCAATCCAGACGCCCACAGTTGATGTCCCTGGTGTCGCAGGAGTCCGTTTGGATGGATGCAGTTACGGCTCTCGTCATCCCACGCTGCAACTTGCTATTGCCCTCCTGGGATGCGATCGATGAGTTTTAGAGGAATTCGGTCGCAACTCTGTCAAATGACTCCATGGCACCTTGCTCCACCGCCTCGTCGATCGTCGTTACGACGCCTTCCTGGGGCAAAACCCATATGCGAAGCGTGCAGAATGGCCGCTTAACCGAGTTCGCCGCGGACCATCCCTTCGATGCTCTGCTTTTCGAAGTAGCGGAACTTCTGAATCGCGTCCGTCATGTTACCTACGTCAATGACGCCCAGCTCAGTGAGCTTGCGGTAACTCGGCAAGCTGAGGCCCGTCGAGCGGAGAAACAGCTCGGTGTCGAGGGACTCGACCACATGCGCGAGTCGCTCTTCGCGGACGTCTGTCAAATACATGAAGATGAGCACCCTTGCGCTGACTTTCTTGAGCTTCTCCCGGATGCTCCTGCGCTTCTGGGCGATCTCCTTCTTGGCCGGGCGCTGCTTGTCCTCACCGCCGCCAGCTCGCTTGATGCCTTTGAGTTTTTCGGAGTTAGTGACGATTTTCTGGGCATCCTCACGGATGGTGCGGAAATCCTCGATCTGCGCGAGTTCGGCCAAGAGCTCCTCGTCGGCCAAGAGCCGTCCCATCGTCACCCCGTTGAGGTTGTAGAGGTCTACCGACTTCCACCGGCGCGCGAGGGAGTTCGCGCTCATGCCGCCGTGCGCCCAGTCTAGGATCGCGTCAACGCTGAGGGATTCCATGTGGCCGCCGTCGATGGCGAAGATCGGCAGGAAGTTGATCAGCTCGCCGAGCACGCTACGCTGCGTTGCCTGCCGGTCAGACGAGTTATTCGCTAGCTCGGTGCCGTAGAGCGCGACGAGGCTTAGCGCTCGGTTGGGGTCGAACTCGAAGATGTATGCGGTCTTCTTTTTTATAACCCCGTCTTGCTTCCACGGCGACTGGACGCGAAAGGCAGCCTGGAAGTAGGACTCTGGCGCTTTGAGCGAACGGAGCATGAAAATCGAAGACCATTCCGGGACGGTGACACCGGTCATGAGCTTGCCGCAGGACAGCGTGATCGATCCGGACTTGCCTGTCGTCTCCGCGCGCCGGATCGCCTTCTGCAGAGGATCCAGCGCGGCGGCGCCGATTTTCGCTTTCGTCCCTGCGGCGACGTAGATTTCGTAGGACGCGAAGAACGGGTCGGACCCCAGCAATGCGGCCATTGCCTCGCATGCGGCGACGTCGTTCAAATACCAGACCGAGTGCCTGACGGCTTCCTTGAATTCGGCGGCTTCGTAGGGGAACGGCGCTGCCACTTGGTCATCGCGGAGCCGCTCTGGCAGTGCTTTCTTGCCTCGGACAAGGTCGAGGAACGAGGCGACGTAGTCGGGCTTCTCGAAGGTGTAGCCGTCGCCGACCTTCTTCGCTTTGAAGTAGGTGTTCAGGTCGAAGCCGTCGAACTCGCCGTCCTGGGACCATTCGCCGGCCGGGACGCCCATTGCGTAGGTGTACATCTTCATCTGCGGCAGCTCGTCGTACTGGTTGGGACCATTGGCCGGGTCCCAGTCGCGCTTGGCCCGCTGTTCGTCGATGTAGGTCCAGTTGTAGACCTCTGAGTCGTCGTAGTCGCCGTTGGTGATCGCTTTGAACGGAGTTCCGGACAAGTGCAGGTGGTGCTTCGTTGTGAGCCCGAAGTCGGGCTCTATGACAACGTCGGCGTCATTCTCGTTCGACTCGTCCGTAGCCTTCTGGAACATCTGGGCGATGGCGGCTTCGGCCTTGTCCTGAGGGTCATAGACCTCTCGGGCGGCCGCCGTCGAGGCGCCGAAGTGGAACTCGTCAATGACAATGCAGTCCCAGTCGATGATGTGCAGCGTCTCGTTCCGCGGTTTCGGCTTGCCCTGCGCGTCACGGCCGATGACGTCTTGGAAGGAGGCGAACCACACGGTCGGCCGCCCGTTGTCTAAGAGGGCATCGGCGTCCCTGAGTGGGGTATCCCGGTCGATGTACTGCCAGTCGACGAAGTCAACATGGCTGAGCAGGTCATCACGCCAAGCACTACGCACGGCTGGTTTATAGGTAAGGATGAGCAGCTTTGTCCAGCCCATTGCGTTCGCGAGCTTGTAGGCGGTGAAGGTCTTCCCGAAGCGCATCTTCGCGTTCCAGAGGAACTTCGGGCTGCCACTCGGGTGGGCGCGGAAGAAGGCCGCAGTCTGCTCGACCGCGTTGCGCTGCTCCCGACGCATCTCGAACGACTTAGTCCGCGTCGGATTAAACGGGACGCCGCGCTGCAAAGCGACGACGGCGCCCCGCGCCTCGTCGGGAGTCGCTTCAAACCACTCCCCGCCCGCACCCGCGACCCCGACGCCGGTCAGGACGCGATGGACGTCATGGTCGCTGAACTTTGTGCCGTCCGGCCGTGTTGCAGGCTGCGAGTGGAAAAGGATCGAGACGCCCGCAAGACCGGGGAAAGCCGTGCCAACCTGCTGGCGTACGCGCTCGATGCCTGCGTGTTGCGTCTGACCAATTTTGATCCAGTAGTCGCCGCACTGCCCCGTAGACCGCGTCCACGGCTTGGCGTGACCGACGTGCGTGTATGCGTAGATATAGTTGTTCACTCGTCCTCGTCGTCCTCATCATCCGACTCGGTAGGGTCGTCGCTGGCGCGATACTTGCGGCCGCCGGGGAGGTGTGTCGCGGGGACCGGCGAGTCGAGAGAAAGTATCGGTTCACGGGGCGCGATCACGCGCTCGATGTAGTCGACCTCCTCCTCGCTCAGCTTGAAGTGCTTGTAGAGGTCGGCGTCCGTCCAGCGGCGGGTCCAGTCCATCGCAGGAACAAACGCAAACCGGCTAGGCGTGAGATGCTGCGATATCTTTCGCTGCAGTACGAGGAATCTGCAGAACTTGGTTGTCAGAAACCACGCGTAGTTCTCGGTCTCTTCACGGGTGTCGAATGTACCCGCAACGAGGTAGCTCTGCGTGCAGGCAGAGCCCGGCGCTAGCGCGAGGGGCTCGCCGATGACGAATGAGACCTCTCGACCGTGCCCATCGCCTGCCATAGGGACGAGAACTTTCCAGCGGTCGACCCAGCCGTCGTTCCGTTCGAGCTGCCCACGTCGGATGTAGCCGACCTTGTTATTGAAGATGAGCGGGGTTGACCCTTCAAATGGGGCAGCCCGGGCGCCTTTGAAGTTGGTCTTGATCGATTGTCCAAAGGGGTCCGTGGTCGATACCACGTCGGCCAGGGTCCGCTCTGAAATGGGGTCTCCGGAGACTCTTCCCACAATACCGGCCGCGAAATTGTCGCGCAGAACGACACCCTTGCCTTGACGAAGGTCCCGCTTTACCGTGTCCCGGACTGCGCCGTCAATGCGGGTGGAGAACTCGCAGTCGCCGCTGTAGTCGCGATCCCAAAGGAAGTACGAAACGCCGCCCTTAATCTCAGCCTGGGGAAAGACGTCGTAGAGCTTAGGGTTGTCGACTATCACCCGCAGCCGCCGGTCGGCGATCATCAGATCTCTGTAAGCACCGAGTCCTTTGCCACCGGCGAACCACCTCGACGGTGTGATCATAACGATGTACCGCGGGCTCATCGCAATGGCCTTCTCGACGAAGAGATTGTAGAGCGGAGTGATGTTTGCGGTGCGGTTACCCTTCCCGTCGTCCATGCCGATCTGGTACGGCGGGTTCCCGACGATAACGTCGAACTGCATGGCGGCTAGCTCCTCTGTGGGGTAGGTGCCGTGGATAAACGAGTAGGCGAACTCTTCGCGCCGTTCGCGGATGAGTTTTGCTGGGGCACGGCAGATGGTGCAGAACTCACCCTTTCGGTCCAGCGTGTGCTCGGTTGCGACGAACGGGACGTTTCCGTTTGGGCCGTGAAAGCGCACAACGAGTTGGCGAAGCGAATCGTCCTCGATTTCGCGGCCGGTCGCATTTTTCGTCTGGTACAAGGTGCGTCGGGCGATCTCGCCGTTGATCTGCGTTGTCGCTGCGCCGTACAGCATGTTCCGCAGGATGTGCTTGCGGCGCTTTGTCCCGTCCGGCTCCCAGTCGGCGAGACCCGCCATCAGGCGCCTGTAGACCTCCCGCAAATAGATGCCCGACTTCGTTGCCGGGTCCAGCCATTTGTAATCAGGCTTCGCCCAGACTTGCTCCGGGAGAAGATCCAGCATCGCGTCGACGATCTTAGGAGGCGTGTAGACGTCGTCGTTGGGAAGCTGCGCGATCGTCTCTAAGACATCCGGCACGTGGGTCGGGTGCGTCGACTCCGTTACCGCGGTCAAACCGTCCCCAGCTCGGAATAGTGGACGGTTGACATCAACGCTGGCGGCTCATAGAAGAGGTCCATCTTCGGATCTTCCAGGTGAGAGGCCTGACGCGCGAAGTGTTCACCGTCAAGTGGCGTGTATTCGACGAAGACAATCGCTTCTGCGGCGTTCAAGGAGTCTCCAACAACGAGATTTGTCCGCAGGATCGTTTCCACCGCAGTTGAGAATCCCGCAGTCGCGGGCCTGCCGCTGAAAACATGCGCCGAATCGATCACGGCCGTCACTCGTTCACGGGCCTCAAGGACGTTCTCCTCGTTGATATCGACGCCGTATGTGGAGGCGAGGCAGCGCAGCAAGGCGAACTCGTACCAATTAGCCGTACCGCCGTGGATTGCCTCGTCGAGGAGGGCAATCTTGCGCTCCAAGATCGCAACGACAAAGTTGCCGTTTCCCGCAGCCGGCTCGAGGAATCTGGTGTCGATGCTGCGGAAGGCGTCGGGGATAAGTGCTAGCATCGCATCGACCTCGCGAGCCTGCGTGTAAACCTCGCCTAAGTCACGCTTGCGCTCACGCGACTTGATATGGCGCACCTCGATATTTGCCTCCCCACGGGGCGCGTGGCGTCGCGTATCCGTGATCGTCATCGCTCCCCCAACTGTAGTTTTCCCTAAGGTCCCGCATGGCAACAACGCCGCCCCGATCATATCGCGGAGTGTCCGCTCATCAGGTTCCAGCTGGCAACTCATACCCTTCTGGACCAGTTTCGCTCGCCGAGTCGCTGCGCGGGTCTTTCTGGCATTCATGCCCGGGCTCGTGGGCTTGGCCACGAACGTGCTGGGGAGGGCGCCCGGTCTTGTCCGATCCTGAGTTGTGCATGAACTTCCTCGCGGGCCGACAAACCTCCAAAGCCGGCAGCCAGCTCCTGGCGGCGCTCGGCCTGCCGACGAATGCCGTTCAGGGGCTGGCCGAATGGGGAACGGAAATGGTCTGCGCTCATCAGCACTTAGATTTCCACCAGTCGCGATTCGAAAACGGTTTCTGAATGTGGAATCACGTCAGCAGCGACGTTGCAGACCTAGCCCCCCCCCGCACCTCTCGCTCTACGCCATCTGCCAAGATGTTCGACAGATCTGGGCGTTTCTCCCGGCTTGACGGTGCGGTGTAATTAGTCTTGTGTGAGGGAGAGTCAAATGGACCTGTTTGAACTAATGCGGCATGGAGACGAGAAAGTCCACGCCCACGACAGCTTTGGCAATCTGGCCGAGTCCGCGCGTTCATTTCTTGCATGCGTCTCTGAGTGGAAGCACTTCACCGTCGAGCCCGCGAGCCCGGCGGCAGAACGGCTGCTGGGCGCGGCTATGATGCTGGATCCGTCGTTGCGCGGTGGCCGTTCGGCCCGCACGGTGGTGCTCGACGTCAACATCGCCAGCGGAACCTTAGTTGCCAACGCCGCCCAACGGGTTCGGGACGCTGTCGAACCCGAATGGTTGATTGCGGTCGTCATCAATTCTCTGACGGATTTGGACCTGCAGTGGGCTATTGACGGGGTCGACACCCTCATCGTCTGCGACCCCTCGTCAGTCGTCGCGGCCAAGACTCATAGCGGACAAACCAGCGATTATGGCGTCAGCGTTCGCGCCGTCCAGCGTCAACGCGAGCCTCGCAGCAAGATCGTCCAGGGCAGCGCGCTTGAGGCCAATGGCGCGAGCCGCGCCATTCGGATCAACGACACTGATGGGCTTACCAAGTCCTTCGCGGAGCACGAACAGCAAGGACCCCTCGCAATGTGCCCGCGAGAAGGCGGCCTTAGACCTGCGACCAACTGGCGTTGTGCCGGCACTGCGGATACCAGCGGCACTGATGTTCTGACTACCTAGTTTCCCGCTGAGCATCCTGGCAAGATCGACTGCCTGTTCGGATGGTTCGAGCGCTGATGTTCGGACGTCGAAGCAGCTGGTCGCAATCGGGTCATCGAGCGATCCCTCAAGGATGACTGCATGGACGCGAGGATGTTTTCCGCTAGGGACGACTACGACTCCAAGAACGCGCATATGGCACAGTATCCTATTCGATGTGGGGGACACGGAATATCCAAGCGGCACGACGGTGAACGATCGGTATGTGCTGGAGAAGAAGCTCGGCAGTGACGGTCAGGTCTACAAGGCGCACGATAAGCACCTCGACCGCACCGTGGCATTCAAGCTGCTCGAACCCACCTCCGGTGGTCAACCGCAGACGTGGGACGAGGCAAGGCGACTTGAGCGGCTTCGCAGCACGTTTATCGTTCCAGTCTTAAACGCTGACATTGTGCTGAACAGCGACCTCCGTTACATCGTCACCCCGTTAGTGGAGGGGGGCGACCTCGAATCGCTTGCGCGCCCTGACGGACTGCCTGTCAGTCTCGCCGTCCGCTACGGTCATCAAATCGCTGCCGGCATCGACACCGTGCATGCTTCCGGCATGGTGCACCGAGACATCAAGCCCGCTAACGCACTTGTGAACGGTGACAACGTTTTTGTCTCCGACGTTGAATTCTGCAACATCCTTGACGGAGATGGCCTCGCTCCCCGTAACGGTAGTTGGTGCACCCTCGCGCCAGAAGCTGCGCCCGACAGCGGATTCTGCAGCATCGCCACGGACGTGTACTCAATTGCAGCTACAGTCTTTTTCCTCCTGTCGGGCGAATACCCAGTGGATCATCGCATCCCACGAGCAGAACAACAGATCTTGATCGCTGCAGGCCGCATTCGGAACATCACCGACGCAGCTCCGCACGTACCTCGGTCCGTAGCCGCGGTCGTACGACGTGGCCTGAGCATGGCGCCGGCCGCTCGGCACGCGTCGGCTGCTGCTTTCGGCAATGCATTAGCGACGTCGCTCGGTAGTCGCCGCGACTGGCATCGTGTCCGTCACGACGGCCACGAGTACTGCGCCCTGAGCACGGCGACCCGCAGACGCGGACCGCTCGGTGTGTGTTCCGAACACATCAGCCGACGGGAGGTTATAGTCCGGGCGTTTCACATGCCAAGTGGGCGGGCAGTTTCCGGAGTCGCCACGCGAACAGTGATCAACTCGTCTCTGTCTACATCTCTGCGGTCGTTGTTCACGGACCTATCGGATTAGACGCCCCTTAGTCAGATTTCGAAGCATAGGGGTAGCTGGCAGTGGGCCGGTGAACCTTATGCAATGAAGGGCAGCGAGGGACACCTCAACGAGCGAAGCTCGCCGCGACCCTAACCACCCAATCGAATGAGTCAACCTTAGCCGCAACGAGGCTAAGACCGGTTCCCATGGGTGAATCCGTGGTTTTGATGTTGAAGATTATGCACCACGCTCTTGTAGAGACAAGCTACCCCGTTCGGCTCCCCGGGGAACGCTCACCTACTCTTTGTGCCTGCGTAGACACGGAGGGTTCTAAGAGGGCCGCGGGCCCCTCCGGCCGAGCCCCCCCCCTGCTGAAGGACGACGCGTGCCAACCGGTCGTTCGGGCCTTTCCCGGTGGGCTTACAACGGCAACCCCAGTACCTGGCGGAATCCGGAGGACTGACCTGGTCGTGCAGGAGAGGCTTAGTTTCCCAGGCGTAGAGCGGGCACGCGCGACGTTACTGCGCCACTGCGGCCGCCGTCGCGAACACATCAGCCGGCATAGGCCGGTGCAGCTTCCACGTGATAGCGATCGGCTTCTCCCCCGCGTGCTGCACGTAGTCCACCTGGCCGAGGCACGAGTACGGAACAGTCAGGCCGGTCTCGTCCTCTGAAGTATTTCGAGTGAAGATAAGGATCTTCGAGCCGTGCGCGGCCCGGTCCAGGTAACGCTTGCCGGTCGGGCTTCCGGGGGACGTCGCGTTCTGCGATTCCCAGTGGAACAGCTCCGGGCTGATGGCGTAGTCCCTATACATGGTGGTCGCGGAGTGCTTCTTGTCGTCCTTGTTGAGCGTGACGAAGAAAGCGTCCGTGGACGTCGCAGGGCACCACGCCACGCCTTCCCGGTGCTGCACGTTCTTGCCGAGCTCCAGCGAGCCGTACTGCAGCGCCGCCAGGATTTCCTCACGCCGGTAGGTGGCGTGCGAGAGCAGCGGAACGTGCTGCAGCCCCGCGCCCAAACCCTTGGCCGCATGCTTGGACGCGGCCACTCCGAGCCTCACAACTTGGCGGATCTCGTCGCAAACGAACTGGTAGCCGCGCAGATAGTCCAGCCCGGCGTCGTACGACTGGAACCCGCCGCCGTCGTCCCAGAGTATGTAGAAGAGCATGCGGGCGAACGTCTGCTCACGCATTCCGAGCTCGGCGTAGCAGGGCGCGTCGGGGCCGACGAGCATTGAGTATGCCTCGGCGCGTTCCCGATCGTCCACATGGATCAGCGCGGCCATCCGGCCGAGGAGCCTATTTTCGTCGGCGCCGGAGAGCTCCCGGATCCTTCCGCTGAGGACCCTCTCCAACGGCGAGAACCCGTCGATCAGGCCGGCCTGGCGAAGGTAGCCGGTCCACGAGTCCTTGACGGACCGGTAGATCGACTTCACATGGTTCCCGGACCGCTGCAGATAGGCTTCCAGCTCCGTCTCCGCATATGAAGCGATGTCCCGTACCAGTTGCGCACGGTTGAACCGCAGCTGCACCTTGATGTTGTCCAGCACCACCTTCTGCGCCACTCGGTCCAGCACGATCTGCGAACCCGACGGCAGGTACGGGAACTCGTCCTCGACAGCCTTTTCCAGTTCCTTGCGCCCGTAGCCGGTGAGCGCCCGGTAGCGCAGGTCGAAGCGGAACTCACGGCGCTGCTGGCCGATAAAATCCAGAACGGTTAGCACCGCCTTGTCCTCGGCGCGGCGCAGCCCGCGCCCCAGTTGCTGGAGGAAGATCGTGGCGCTCTGCGTGGGCCGGAGCATCAGGATGGTGTCCACCTGCGGCAGGTCCAGACCCTCATTGAAGAGGTCGACGGCGAAGATGCAGTTGATCTCGCGTGCGGCGAGACGGTTCAACGCCGCCGCCCGCTCGGCGTCGTCGGTGCTGCCGTCGACGGCGACGGAGGCGATCCCGGTTCGGTTGAAGACCTCCGCCATGTAGTGGGCGTGCTGGACCGAGACGCAGAAGCCGATGGCCCGCATCTGCTCGGTGCTGGTGACCTTGTCGCGGAGTTCGCGGATCACCTTTGCGGCGCGGGCGTCGTTGCCGGTGTAGAGGCTGCTCAGCTGGGCGGTGTCGTAGTTGCCGCGTTTCCATTCCAGCCGGCTGAGGTCGACGTCGTCGGAGACGCCGAAGTAGTGGAACGGCACCAGCAGATCGGCGTCCAGGGCGTCCCAGAGACGCAGTTCGCTGGCGGTGCGCCCGTCGAAGAACTGCTGAGCGACGTCGACGCCGTCGCCGCGTTCCGGCGTCGCAGTCAGTCCCAGGAGTTGCTGCGGCTGCAGGTGGTCCAGCAGCCGGCGGTAGGTGGGCGCCATGGCGTGGTGGAACTCGTCGATGACGACCACGTCAAAGAAGTCGGGTGCCAGCTGTTCAATGCCGAGGGAGGACAGCGACTGGACGGAGGCGAAGATGTGCTTCCACTGCCCGGGTTTGTGTTCCCCGACGTAGAGTTCGCCGAAGGCGCCGTCCTGCATCACGTCGCGGTAGGTGCGCATGGCCTGCTTGAGGATTTCCTGGCGGTGCGCGACGAAGAGCAGCTTCAGGGTCTTGCCGGCCGCTTTACAGAGTCGCTTGTAGTCCAGGGCGGCGATGACGGTCTTGCCGGTGCCGGTGGCGGCGACCAGGAGATTGTGGTTGAAGCCCTTGAGCCTTTCGGCTTCCAGGTCTTCGAGCATCTCTTCCTGATGAAGGAACGGCTGGAGCTCAAGTCCCGTGGCCGCGCCGGGCACCGCTGTACGCCGGCCCCCGTTGCGTTCCAGTGCGGCGTCCAGCTTTTCGCCGTCACGTTCCGGATCGTAGCTCTGGAAGGCCCGCTGCTCCCAGTAGCTGTCGAAGGTGACTTCGAACTTTTGCAGCAGGGTCGGTGTGCCGACGGAGCTGAGCCGGACGTTCCATTCGAGGCCGTCCAGGAGCGCGGCCTGGCTGAGGTTGGAGCTGCCGACGTAGGCGGTGTCGAAGCCGGAGTTGCGGCGGAACAGCCAGGCCTTGGCGTGCAGGCGGGTGGCCTGGGTTTCGTAGTTGATCTTCACCTCGGCGCCGTACCGGTTGACGAGTTCGTCGATGGCGCGGCGTTCCGTGGCACCCATGTAGGTGGTGGTGATGACGCGGAGTTTGGCGCCGCGCTCCCTGAGTTGCGCCAGCGCTGGTTCGAGAAGTCTCAGCCCGGTCCACCGGACGAAGGCGCAGAGCAGGTCCACGGTGTTGGCGGATTCGATTTCGGTCCTGAGTTCCGCAGCGAGGTTGGGATCGTCCTTGCTGTTGGTGAGCAGGGCGGAGTCGCTCAGCCTGGTGCTGGGGCGGCGCAGGCTGCGGCGCTTGAGCGTGTCCGGGCGGTGCAGGGACTGGAGTTGGGTTGGGCCCGGGGCGATGCGTTCCTCCGTGTTCAGTTCCTGGAGGAGCCTGTTCGCGAGGGCGACGCGGTCGGCTGGTTTGGCTGCTGAGAGAGCTCGGCGGACGGCTTCTGCTATGTGGCGGGAGAGGATGTCCGGGGAGTCTTCGTCGTCGATGTCTGCGAAGACTGGCTGCAGTTCGTGCACTTGGCTCAGATGGTCACCGAGGGCATCCGTGTTGAGCAGTTCGTACAAGCCTTCGGGCAACTGTTCCGCCGCCGCTCCCCCAATGGAATCAGTCACTGCGCCAGGGTATTTGGCTGGGCCGCCAAATACCAACAAGTCGTTCTGTCCGGGGTGTCCCCTAACATTGGCAAATGACCATTTCAGTGGGGGACCTCTTTATAGAATGTGGGCTCAACCCGGGCGGCGTTGTGAAGTGGGGAGATCAAATTCCATTGGATCGGCCCGGTGTCTATGTCGTCGCATCCACCCCTGATCTCGGCGATCCAATCGGACGGACGGGGACGTATCATCCCGACCCCAAGGCGTTATATTCGCTCAAGACAGCATGCCCGTCGGTAACGATCGATGGCAGGCCCGCAACCCATGATGAACTTTCAGAGAGAATCGGCTCCTTTTGGATCCCTGATACCGCAATCCTTTACATCGGCCTCGCCGGCATCTCTGTCCGGAAGCGGGTCAACCAGTATTACGTCACTCGCATAGGTCAGCGATCACCGCACGCGGGTGGTTGGTGGCTGAAGACTTTGCTCGATCTAGAGACGCTTTTTGTCCACTACGCATCAGCTGACGTCCCGAAATCTAAAGAGGCGTTGATGCTTAGGACGTTCTCCGCCTCTGTGCCGCCGTCGGTGCGGCAAAACCTTCACGATTCCGAGCGAATTGCGCCGTTTGCGACCGTCGATGTCCAAGCGGGGCTTCGGAAGAGACACGGACTACACGAGTACAAGACAAGGCGCACCAACCCGGCTTCTTCACCCATTACTGTTGAACACGAAGAACCTGTGTTTCCCCTAGCTGCCCCCATTTCCGCACGTCCGGCGCTGACATCTTCGCGTGCCGAGGGCTCCGAAATTGGGACACGCATTGAGTCGCAAGTCATTACGGAAAAGGATCGCGCCGGCTCTAATCTGCGTATTCCGTCGCGCTCAAAATTTGCGCTGCCGGCAGCCGATGGCTTCCTATCTGTGACCTATCTGGGACAGATTATCGAGGCGCGCTGGCGGGTGAACGGGTCGCGATCAGGAACCATAGGACTTGGAAGGTCCATCATGAGTTCGATCGGCAGACCAAATAGAAGCATTTGGTTGCAGGTCAACGGGAGCTCCGTCGTCATCGATGAGGCTTGATCCTATTATGCGATCTCATTCGTTCACAGCTATGGCTGATAGCTTGAATTTCCGACGTTACGCATGGCTATTGTCAATGGAATCAAGCGCTCGCGCTTAGCCGCATTGGCTCAAAACTCATCCAAACTGCGGATGCTGGCGGCATCTTCGGTTTCTGCTGAATTCCGAGAAGGGTTCACCTCGTCCGAACCACTCTTACCATGGTTGCCGGGCTCACCAATGCCTTCAGTTAATTACTCGGCGGCCGACCCAGCGCGGAGGTGGCGTCGCGGACATCTACCCTGCGAACTCAAAGTCCACGGTGACCTCGGGATCGACGCCGCTAATGATTCCCGAGTAGAACACCTTGGCCTGTTCTTTCAAGGCATCTTCATTCTGAGCGATGTACTTTTGCTTGTTCTCATCACTGAGGATGTTGTTGACCATCCGTGTTTGGACAGCTGGCTCGGCCAACCAGCCGAGAGTGTTGTTGCTCTCCACCGGGTCCTTGAAGTTGGGGTTGTCAAAGCCGATGCCAGTGAACTGCGGGATAGTCACCTGGAACGATTTGGGGCCGGTGGTTTCAATCTTCACCTTGGACCCATCGATGCCCAATTTGGCATCAAACTCATACTGAAGCATCGTCGCTTTCTCGCTCATAGGCACGACTACGCCAAAAATCTCCCTATTGCTTTCAAACCTGTCGATGCCCTCGATGTGAAGACTAAGCAAGGCGACTTCCTGAACGCGCGTGACGGCCCGAACCACTTGAGAATCGCGTTCGCTGGAGCTGCTGCTGAAGAGGGGCTTGAGAGCGAGTGCGTTAAGCCCGCCTGACGCGAATGCGCCGACCGCTCCACCGCCCAGCAACACCAAAAGCAACAAGGCCGGCCAAAGCAATACTCGTGCTTTCAAAAACTTCATGACGATTCAATCCCCAGTTTCTCTTGACATCAAGACCTTCAAATCAAGCAGGCTTGCCTGGCCGCACCAGACAGTCAAAACACGTCCCCTGGAACCATGTTTGGATCTGACGGGAAGTCGACAGGGGCCCGCCAATCCGGTCCCCTGGCCGGAGGCATCGCCGCCTTTGCGGACGCATTAGGCCCACCGCGCTCCACGACTTTATTGCAGGTTCACTCTTTAATCGGTTCCTCGACACTTACGGCGGTCCCTTCAGCAGCCTGTTCGCCGCGCTTCTTTCGTTTGAAGAGACCCGCCACGTTCCCGCCGATGTTGCCCGCCGTTCCGGCGATAGCACCGCCGACACCCTTGACTGCCGTCAGCGCCTGGGGCTCGTCCGGAATTCCGTCGCCGTCGATGTCAACGCTCCGAAATACCCTCGACACGGTGCCGGCCGCTGTAGCCACTCCGGAGCCGACCACCGCAGCGCCCGTGGCTACGCCGCCTCCCACCGTGGTGGCAGTATCCGCTATCCAGTTTCCCGTCAGCTTCGCGGCATCCTCCATGGCTGCGAGAGCACGGTTCTGATCTGGATCGCCATCCTCGCCCTCGGGCCCGGCGGGGATGTCGAGGTGTTCGGGGAATACCTCGGGGGCTTCGGCAAACGCGGCCCGGGCCGCATTCACGACTTCGCGCCCGAACACGAAGCGCGTGACGCCGCCGGTGATGGCTCCGACGCCGTATTCGATCGTGGCCTGCTGCTTCCCGCTCAAATTTTGGCGGACGGTATCCAGCTCACCGGTCTCGATGGTGCGAACCAGACTCTGAGCTGCGCCTCCCGGAAGGCTGTCTGCGAGGGTGTTCGCCCAGTGCGACCAGTCCGATCGACCAGCCGTGGCCGTGTTGCTACTCACGATGGCGCCTTCGGCCGACGCGCTCGATAGGTCCGTGGCCATCGTCGCAATTTGTTTCTGGCTAACGCGTTCGTTTGAAAGCCCGTAGACGAGAGCCAGGGCTTGATCTTTGTCGAGATCCATCCCGTGGATATCGGCAATGGCGAGCGCGAACACCGCCGTGATTTCAAATTGCAGCTGCTCATCGCCAGCTGGAAGGAGAGCCGCAGCTCGTTGAGCACCGTTCTTCGCAGTACTCATCGCCATATTCTTTGCCGCCTGTTTCGCGGCGCTCTTTGCGGCAGTCTGGAGCGATTTCTTGGCGGCCTGTTGCCCTGCGATTTTCACTCCGGCTGCAGCGGCCCCTGCCCCGGGGATCATGGAAATGCCGATGTCAGCGGCGATCGCACCGGCGCTGATAAGGGCACCAGCGGTGGTGATCGACGTCGCGTAATGACGCTCCAGCATCTGAATGACCTCGGCCGGCGTGGCCTCAGGATGCCGCCGTCGGAGCCTCATGACGTACTTACGAGCAATGGTGTGACGGGCGCTCACTGCCTTTGCGATATCACGCGTGGCGTCTTCTCCGTCGAGCTCCGCCTCCAACGTAATGTTCTCGATGTCGGGCATCGCTGACTCCTTGGGTTGCGCCTCTAAGAGAGGTGAAAGTGGTACGGACGAGCTTTCCTACGGTCCGCTTCAGATCTTTGGCGATTCTATGGGGCACCTCCGACCACCAAGGTACGGCGCGCCTTACACGCTCAAATGACGCAAGCCTCTTGTGATATCGGCGCTTTGCCTAGGGATGCGAACGCTATTTTCGACACCCCGGAAGGGTGCCCTTCCACCGCCAAGCCCAGCCGTGCCACAGTAACCGCCATGAAAACCTTCGATCACACGGACGATCTCCACGGTGCCACCTTCACCGCCACCAACCTGCGCGGCGCGAAATTCATCCGGGCGGACCTTTCCGGCGCGGTGATGCGGGGCGTGGATCTGTCCGGGGCGGATATTGACGCGCCTTGGCTGGCCGAGGACGGGAGCACGCTGCTGCTCAACGGCGTCGACATCGTGCCGCTGGTGGAGGCCGAACTCAACCGCCGCTTCCCCGGCCGGGCCGAACGCCGGGCCACGGACCCGGACGGGCTCCGGCACGCCTGGACCCGGCTGGAGGAGGCCTGGGAACAGGCGCTGGAGCGGGCAGCGGCTCAGCCGGCCAGCGCACTCGAGGTACAGGTGGACGGGGAATGGTCCTTCGCCCAGACCCTACGCCACCTGGTGATGGCCACGGACACCTGGCTGCGCAAGGCCATCCTGGAGATCGAGCAGCCGTACCACTCCCTGGGGCAGCCCAACGCAGAATTCGAAACCGACGGCTACGACCTCTCCGTCTTCGCCGCCGAACCGCCGCGGTACCAAGAAGTCTTGGGAGCGCGACAAGACCGGCAGACGATGGTCCGGGACTTCCTCGCCGCCGTCGCGCCCGCAAGACCTGGACGCAGAGCGTCGGAACCCGTGGGCGCCGGACCACGCGGTCACCGTCCGCTCCTGCCTGCACACCATCCTCAACGAGGAGTGGGACCACCTGCGGTACGCCCTCCGCGACCTCGACGCCGTCGAACACGGCGCCGGCGGCGCCCCGAGCACGGAGTCACATAGCAAACAAATCTGATGAAAAACGGGAGAAAAACCCGGCACTGACAGGGAACCGCGTTCGTTGGCCTAGGTACCACGCCCCCGCCGACCACCCCGGCCGACACCTAATGAGGCAACATGCAGGTTCCCACCACCGTCTGGATACTGACCATCATCGGAATTGTGGGCCTGCTGGCCTTCGATTTCTTTTTCCACGTCCGCAAGGCCCACACCCCCAGCCTGAAGGAAGCGACCATCTGGTCCTCCATCTACGTGGGCCTGGCGCTGCTGTTCGGCGTCGGCGTGCTGATCTTCGGCGGCGTGGACATGGGGACCGAATACTTCGCCGGCTACGTCACTGAGAAGGCCCTCTCCGTGGACAACCTCTTCGTCTTTCTCATCATCATGTCCAGCTTCCGGGTGCCGCGGGCGGACCAGCAGAAGGCGCTGCTGTTCGGCATCGTCTTCTCCCTGATCGCCCGCACCGCGTTCATCTTCCTGGGCGCGGCCCTGATCAGCAGCTTCTCCTGGGTGTTCTACATCTTCGGCCTGATCCTCCTTCTCACCGCCGGCAACCTGCTCAAGCCCGACTCCCACGAGGACGACGAGAAGGACGGCCTGATCGTCCGGCTCACCAAGAAGTTCCTCCCGGCGTCGTCCAACTACGACGGCGACAAACTCTTCACGGTCGAGAACGGCAAACGCGTCCTCACCCCCATGCTCCTGGTGATGGTGGCGATCGGCGGCACGGACATCCTCTTCGCCCTCGACTCCATCCCCGCCATCTTCGGCCTGACCCAGAACGTCTTCGTGGTCTTCACCGCCACCGCGTTCTCCCTGATGGGCCTGCGGCAGCTCTACTTCCTGATCGACGGGCTGCTGGACCGGCTCATCTACCTCTCCTACGGGCTGGCCGCCGTGCTGGGCTTCATCGGCGTCAAGCTGGTGCTGCACGCCCTGCACGAGAACAACCTGCCGTTCATCAACGACGGCGAACACGTCAACGTGATCGAGGTCAGCACCGGCGCGTCCCTGCTGGTGATCCTGGGCGTCCTCACCATCACGGTCCTGGCCTCCATCTTCAGCCCCAAGGGCAAGGCCAAGAACGCCGTTTCCGGCGCCAAGCGGCACGCCGTCGAATACCTGGACCTCAACTACGAAACCGACATCACCGAGCGCGAGCGGATCTTCGCCAAGATGGTGGCCGAGGAACAGCAGCTCCAAGCCCTGCCGGAGAAGTACAAGTCCCTGGTCCACCACGAGACCGAGTTCAAGGACCTGCTGCGCCGCGCCCACGCCGAACACGACAAGGCGCTGCAGCGGGAGGGGTTGCGGTAGGTCCCACTTCCTGCTGCCCCGCTGCCCGGCCGCTTTTCACCGGCCATTTTTCACGGGCCCAGCGGCGGCGCGGCAGAATGGAAGCATGACCCTCACAACCTTCGCCCTCATCCGCCACGGCCAGACCGACTGGAACGCCGAGCGCAGGTTGCAGGGGTCCACCGACATCCCGCTCAACGACGTCGGCCGCGCCCAGGCGCGCGACGCCGTCGCCGCCCTCTCCGCTTACCGGTGGGATGCGATTGTCTCCTCGCCGCTGAGCCGGGCCGCCGAAACCGCGGACCTGATCGCCGCCGGGCTGGGCCTCAGCGTGGCCCGCCGTGTCCCCGAGCTCACCGAACGCGCCTACGGCCCCGCCGAGGGCATGACCGACGGCCCCGAGCTGGACAAACTGCGGATCCCCAACGGCTTCCGCGGCGCCGAGAGCGAGGAGGACGCCGCCGGGCGCGGGCTCGCCGCCCTGGAGGCCCTGGCCGAGGAGTACCGCGGCGGCCACGTCCTGGTGGTGGCACACGGGTCCCTCCTGCGGGTCAGCCTCAGCCGGGCAGCCGGACGCCACCTGGACAGTGTGGAGAACGCCGCCCTCAACCTGGCCCACCACCACCCGGAAGACGGCTGGAAGCTCGAATACTTCAACGGCGAGCGCCTCAGCACCATCGTGTAATCCGCCGCGTCACACTCGTGGCTGCGGCAATCCCAATTTTCATCGTCTTCTCGAGTCAGGAGATGGACACATCGGCGTCACGTGATACCCAAAAAACTGAGATGCCTAGCCCGGAAAGTGCCGGCTGAATTTTTCCAAATGACATCCGGTGTAAGGCATTATCGGGCAGAGCGATTCCAGCTTCGGCTCCCCGGGAAGCCGCGTGCAAAGCTTTGTAGGTCGCCATGGCAACATGCGTAGTGACCTGGCTGCCGTTGAAAGGGCTCCCGAATCTCTTGCTCAGCGGATCTGAGCTTCCCTCACCCTTAGCCTCGATAATAAGAAGGCGATCAGCTTGCTGGGCAACTATGTCGTCGCCGTGTACCCGTCCCAACGCAGGAGCCCAGCTCTTCACGGTCCAGCCCTCGCCCTCAAGATGAAAACGCACGGCCAGAGAAACTTCGTCCTCGGTAAGTAGTTCAGCTGACTCCCGGCGAAAGTAAGGGCTCATGACTCGAGTATGGCCCAAGGCTCCGGCTCGGACGGTGGTCAACTTCCAGTGGAAACCTGATTACCGCCCAACACGCGCCGGCCCTCTCCCTGCCACTCGTCACACCCGGCGGGCTGCCCTGCGGCGTGAGTATTGTGGGACCCGTACACCGTGACCTGGACCTGCTGCGCCTGGCCCGCCGGCTCGGCCCCCGCTGAGCCCGCCACCCGCACGCCGCCCGACCGGCCACCGCACCGAAAGACAACACCATGCTCAAGCGACTGAAATCCACCGAACCGGACCGGCTGAACCTGACCCTGATGCTGGTCCTGACCTTCTCCACCGGCATCATCGACGCCGTGGGTTACCTGGGCCTGGACCGGGTGTTCACCGGCAACATGACCGGCAACGTGGTGATCCTGGGCATGGCGCTGATCGGTGCGGACAACCTGCCCGTGGTGGGCCCGTCGATCGCGCTGGCCTGCTTCATGGTGGGCGCGGTGATCGCGGGCCGGACGCTTCGTCCCGAGGCCGCGGGCTGGAGCCGCCGCACCACCGTGCTGCTGGCCGCCGTCGGGCTCACCATGAGCGCGATCGCCGTCGTTCTCACCGTCCACGCCCCGCACGCCGGGGACCCGGTGACCCTGACCATCACCGGCGCGCTGGCCGTGGCAATGGGCATGCAGGCCGCCACCGCCCGGCATCTGGCCGTCAAGGACGTCACCACCGTGGTGGTCACCTCCACCCTGACCGGTCTGGCCGCCGACTCCCGGCTGGGCGGCGGCACCGGCGCGCACACCGGCCGCCGGCTGGGCGCCGTGGTGCTCATCCTGGCCGGCGCCACCGCGGGCGCGGGGCTGCTGCACATCCACCCCGGCCTCGGCGTGATGGCGACGGCGGCGCTGACCCTGCTGGTGGCGCTCACCGGGGAGATCGCCCGGGAACGCGCCGTCCACGACGCCGAGCTGGAGCCGGCCCCGCGCTGACCGTTTCCGGGCCGCGGGCCTTGGGCTTAGCGGGTCTTGGGTTCCCGCCAGGCGAGCGAGACCATCAGCACCACGGCGCCGAGGCCCAGCATCACGAACACCATCAGCCCCCAGTTGGCCTGGTTCACGCCGCTGCCGTAGAAGATGCCGATCAGCACGGTGGCGGTGATCGCGCCCAGGTACCGGCAGGTCTGGTAGATCCCGGCCGCGACGCCGCGCTCCTCCAGCCGGGTGGACGAATACATGCCCTGGCTGGAGGCGATGCTGACCACGCAGTACGGCACGCCCAGCAGTGCGGTCATGGCGAGGACCAGCGGGACGGCCAGGGACGCGGTCAGCAGCCACATGGCCCCGGACGCGGCGAGCAGCAGCACGACGCCGGCGATCAGCACCCGCCGCACGCCGTACCGGTCGATGCCCTTGACGGCGGCGGGGGTGCCCACCACGGAGATGGCCGCCAGCGGCAGCATCAGCAGGCCGACGACGCCCGGGTCGTACCCGCCGGCGGTTTGCAGCAGCTGCGGCAGGCCGAAGAACGCGAAGTAGTAGACGCCGCTGAACAGCACAAAGCCCAGGTACACCAGCAGCAGCGGCCGGTTCCGGCCGAGCAGCCGCAGGTCCAGGAACGGCGGGCTGAACCGCAGTTCCCGCACGGCGAACAGCACCGCCAGGACCACTCCGGCGCCCAGCAGCCACCAGCGGTAGCCGGGCAGCACGTTCAGCAGCGCCATCATCACCAGCGTCAGGGCGCCGATGAACGCCCCGATGCCGGGCAGGTCCGAGTCCCGCACCAGGTCCGCCACCTTGCCGCGTTCCCGTTCGCCGTCCGCGGGGGCGAAGCGGCGGACGATCAGGATGGAGGCCAGGGCCAGCGGCACGTTGATCAGGAACAGCGCCTCCCAGCCCACCAGGCTCACCAGCAGGCCGCCCACCACCGGGCCGACGGCCGCGGCGGAGGTGTTGGCCATCTGGATCCGGCCCAGCGGCCGGGTGGAGGGCACGTTGGCCTGCTTGGCCAGGGCGGCGACCATGACGACGGCGCTGGGATAGGCGCTCGCGGTGCCGAGCGCCATGAAGGCCCGGGCCACGCAGAGCAGCGCGAAGTTGGGCGCGAACGGGGCGAAGGCGCAGGTGGCCGCCACCAGGACCATGCCCAGCAGGAACAGCCGGCGCGGGCCGAACCGGTCCGCCAGCTTGCCCATCAGCGGCTGCCCGGCGGCGGACGTGAGGTAGAACGAGGTCACCACCCAGGTGACGGTGGCGACGTCGAGCTGGAAGTCGGCCTGCAGCACCACCAGGGCGACGGCGATCATCGAGGAGTTCAACGGGTTCAGCGCGGTGCCAAGGCTGAGCCCTGCGATGGCCAGACCGGTCCGGGGAGAGTTGCTCACGGCAACAGTCTGTCCCATGCGGGGCGCTGATTCGAAACGGTGTCCACGGGCGGGTTCGGCTTGCCGCGGGCCGTCCCCGTTGCGGCGGCACGGTCCCCGGGTGGGCCTTGCGGGCGGCGTTACGCTGGGAGTGCAGCTGCAGCAGCCGGCCGCCGGAACCGTTCAGCGTGGAGCATCCATGACCCAGGCCACCGCAGACCCGCCCGCCGACGCGCCCGGCGCCCACGCCGTCGAGCCCGCTGTGACCGGCACGCCCGCAGCTCAAGCCAGCCCCGGCACGCCGGGGCCCCGCGACGCCGACCTCCAGCGGATCGCGGCGGAGACCTTCGGCATCGGCACCCTGCGCGGCGGCCAGCTCGAGGGCATGGCCGCCCTGGCCGCAGGCCGCGACCTGCTGGCCGTGATGCCCACCAGTTACGGCAAGTCGCTGACCTACCAGGTCCCCGGCCTGCTGCTGCATCGCTCCGGCACCCGCTGCGGACCCACCCTGGTGATCTCGCCGCTGATCTCGCTGCAGGAGGACCAGCTGGAAGGGATCAACGGCGCCGCCGGGCCGGGCACCGCCGTCGCCATCAACTCCGCCCACACCGCCGCGGAACAGGACCGGGCCTGGGCCGCGGCGGAGGACGGGACCGCGGCCTTCCTCTTCCTGGCCCCGGAACAGCTGGCCAAGGACAGCACCGTGGAGCGGCTCGCCACGCTGGGGCTTCCGCTGCTGGTGGTGGACGAGGCGCACTGCGTCACCTCCTGGGGCCACGACTTCCGCCCCGACTACCTGCGCCTGGGCGAGGTCCGCGGGCGCCTGGGCAACCCGACGACGGCGGCCCTCACCGCCACCGCGGCCGCCCCGGTCCGCGAGGAGATCCAGCAGCGGCTGCACCTGGACCGGCCGCTGGTGCTGGTCCGTGGCTTCGACCGGCCGAACATCCACCTGGCCGTGACCCGGCATCACGAGGACAAGGAAAAGCGCCGGTCCGTGACCGCGCAGGCTGCCGGATTCGTGGCGGAGCTGCGCGGCCCGGGCCTGATCTACGCCGCCAAACGCAAGGACACCGAAAAGTACGCGGCGAAACTGACCCGGACCGGGATCCGGGCCGCCGCGTACCACGCCGGCATGCCCGCCTCCGAGCGCACCCGGGTGCACGAGGCCTTCCAGGCCGGAACCCTGGACGTGGTGGCGGCGACCACCGCGTTCGGCATGGGCATCGACAAGCCGGACGTCCGCTTCGTGCTGCACGCGGACATCCCGGAATCCCTGGACAGCTACTACCAGCAGTTCGGCCGCGCCGGACGTGATGGCCGACCCGCCCGGGCGGTGCTGCACTACCGGTCCGAGGACCTGGGCCTGCGCCGCTTCTTCACCACGCACACGCCGAACCAGCCCTCCCTGCGGGTGCTGCTGGCGGTCCTGGCCGCCAAGGACACGCCGCTCGCCCGCGACGAGCTCGCGTCCCGGACCCACTTCCCGTCCCGGCGGATCACCGCCCTGCTGAACCAACTGCAGGACACCGGTCTGCTTAACGCCGACGACGGCGGTGTGCGGCTCACCGGAGACCCGGAGGCGGCGCTGGCGCTGGCCGTCGACCTCGCCGAGACGCGGGGGCGGGTGGACCGGTCCCGGGTGGAGATGATCCGCGGCTACGCCGAGACCCACCACTGCCGGCGGCAGTTCCTGCTGGGCTACTTCGGCGAAGAGCTGCCCGGGCCCTGCGGTAACTGCGATACCTGCCAGTCAGGAGAGGCTGCTCCGGGTGGGGCCGCGGACGACGGCAAGGATTCCGGGGGCGGCGAGTCCGGGGACGGCTTTCCGGTGGGGTCCGCGGTGGTCCACGCCGACTGGGGTCCGGGCCAGGTGATCCAGTGCGACGGCGACGTCCTCACCGTGCTGTTCGATTCCGAGGGCTACAAGACCCTCTCCCATCGGGCCGTCCTGGAGCGGGGCCTCCTGAAGCGTGCCTGCTGACACCGGGCAGCTGAACATGAACGCGGCCGAAAAGCCCACTCCAAGTCTCAGTACGTAACGTCGAAGCCGGTGAACTCGCCGGTGGCCGGGGAGAGGGACTCCTCCACCTGGTCGACCCGGCCGGGCGCGTCCGGGGACCGCAACCAGGCCCGGAGCTCCAGCACCACCGACTGCGGCCCCTCCGCCACGAGCCGCACCGAGCCGTCGTCGTCGTTCCGGACCGTGCCGGTGAGCCCCAGCTTGGCGGCCTTCCGCACCGTCCAGTACCGGAAGCCAACCGCCTGGACCATGCCCGTGACCCGGGCCGTGAGCCGCACGCCGGCGCCGCCGTCGGGCCCGGACCGCTCCCCCGCATTCTCCGCCATGGACCCAATCTAGCCCCGCCCCGGAGTGTCCGGTATCCGGGACCTTCGCCCCTTTCAGCCCCCGCACGGCATTGCGGAGGGTGGAAGAAGACCCTCCGGCGGGGTCCCGGGGACACCATCCGACGTCCCGCGCACGCCCCGGATCGCCTGAAAGGAAAAGACAATGGCAGGACAATTCGAGATCTTCACCGACACAGATTCGAACGTCCGGTTCCGGCTGTTGGGGGCGGACGGCACAGTGCTCGCTGTCTCCAAACCCTTCACGGACAAGCGCTCCGCCGCGGACGGCATCATGGCCGTCCGCGAATGCGCCGGAACCGGCCTGATCCGGGAATCACACGCCACCCCCTGGGGCGGCACCACGTGGACCAAGAGCAGCCAGGCCGCCCGGGCCGGGCACCACCACCTCCGGAGGCACCTGCCCGCCGTGTAAACCGTGAGCGGACCCACGTTGACAGGGCCGCGATTTCAACCGGAGCGGGAATCCTTGCTACACCTTGACGATGCAAGAGTTCCTCTCCTCCGCAATGCCCTTCCTGGCCGTGGCCCTGGCCATCATCGCCGGGCTGGCCGCCTCCTGGCTGGTGCGCCGCATCGTCCTGCGGCTCAACCGCAAGCAGGAGGCGCTCCGGGAAACCTCCCGCGTGGCCCGGCTGCCGCTGCGCTTCGCGCTCTGCCTGATCGGCGTGCGGATCGCCCTCGCCGCCACCACCAACGACGCCGACTGGCGCCGCACACTGGACCACGGCCTCGTGATCGCGTTGATCGCCTCCGTCGCGTGGCTGGCAATCGCCGTGCTGCTGATCATCGAGACCCTGGTCACCACCCGCTACCGGGTGGACGTGGCGGACAACCGGCGGGCCCGGCGGCTGCGCACCCAGGTGATCCTGGCCCGGCGGATCGGCGCGGCCCTGGTCGCGATCGTGGCGCTGGGCATCATCCTGCTGACCTTCCCCGCGGTCCAGGCCCTGGGCGCCGGGCTGCTGGCCTCCGCGGGCCTGATCTCGATCGTGGCCGGCCTGGCGGCGCAGACCTCCCTGGTCAACGTCTTCGCCGGGATCCAGCTGGCCTTCACCGACGCCATCCGGGTGGATGACGTGGTGGTGGTGCAGAAGGAGTGGGGCCGGATCGAGGAGATCACCCTCACCTACATCGTGGTGCACATCTGGGACGACCGGCGGCTGATCCTGCCCTCGACCTACTTCACCACCACCCCGTTCGAGAACTGGACCCGGCGGCAGTCCGAGGTGATGGGCACGGTGGAGTTCGACCTGGACTGGCGCGCGCCCGTGTCCGCCATGCGGGCCGAGCTGAAGCGGGTCCTGGCCGGCACGGAGCTCTGGGACCAGCGGGTGGGGATCCTGCAGATCACCGACGCGACCGCCGGCTACGTCCGGGTCCGGATCCTGGTCAGCGCCGCGGACAGCGCCGCGCTGTTCGACCTGCGCTGCCTGATCCGGGAGGAGCTGGTGCTCTTCCTCCAGGAGAAGCACCCGACGGCGCTGCCGCACTTCCGGCTCGAGTCGCTGCCGGCCGCGATCGTGGCACCGGATGCCCGGACCCCGGCCGACCCGCACGATTCCCAGCTATTCACCGGATCCCTGGAGGCGGTGGAGCGCTCCAAGGCCTTCTCCGGCCCGGGCGAGGACGTGTTCGAGGACCGGGACAAGTCCGCCGCCTCGCAAAACTAGGGGCTCTTCCCAGCGAAGGTGTACGGGCAGATAATCGGGGGCATGACCATCCCCCCGCCGCCCGGACCCGATCCGTTCCCGCCGGAACCCGGCCCCACCTCGCCGGAACCGCAGCCCGGGGACCCGTTCCCGCCCGAGCCCGGTCCCACGCCGCCGCCAATCCCCCAGCCGACGCCGAGTCCGGCTCCCGGGCCCGCCCCGGAGCCGGGACCGACGCCGCCGGGGCCCTTGCCGATCCCCGACCCGGGACCGGTCCCGCCGCCGTCACCGATTCCGCCGGGGCCTGACCCCACGCGGTTCTAGGCCATAAAGAACAGGCCGAGGCCCTGTGCGGGACCCCGGCCGGTTCATGGTTCTTGCGCGTTACTCCGTGACGATGTCGCGGGTGCGGTGGTCGTAGCGGATCACCAGGGGTCCGCCGCGGTGGTGCACCTCGTGGTTGGCGCCGTCGAAGGCGCCGAACCGGCCGTAATTTTCGTCCCAGGAGCGGTTGATGGCGATCTTGAAGCTGTAGGCACCGGCCGGCAGGTCCGCGGCGAGCTTCCACAGCTGGTCCACCTCGTCCAGCTGCATCTGGGACTCGTCGTACTGCGGGGCCCAGTTGGCCGGGGCGCCGAGCAGGACGTTGAAGTCACCGGCGACGGCGACCTCGGCGGGCTGCTCGACGGCGGGTTCAGCGGGGGGCGCCGGGGCTTCGGCAGGAGCCGCCTTGTCCGCGGCCTTGCGCTTCCGGACGGCCTTCGCCACCGGGGCCACGGCCTCCTCAACCAGCTTCGCGGCGGTGTCCGCCACCTTTTCGGCAACCTTTTCGACAGCCTTCACGGCCTTCTCCGCCCCATGCGGGGCAGCCTTCGGTGCGCTGTGCCCGGCCGGTGCCGCGGGAAGCGGGGTGTCGGCCGGGACCGGGGTGCCGGCGTCGAGCGCGGCCGTGAAGGCGGCCGGGTCCGCGAAGGCGACCGTGGCGCGCTGGCCGTCCTCGGTAATGGTCCAGCCGGAGCGGCCCTTGATCAGCCAGCCGGCCTTCACCAGCTTCGCGGACGCGGTGGTGAGCGCCTTGTGCCCGCGCGGAATGCCGCCGCTGAGCAGCTCCCGCTCCTTGTCATTCAGCGGGACCCGGGCGATCGCCTCGCCGAGGACGACGCCGGCGTTCAGCTTCTCCCCGGACCACACCCCCTCGGTCAGGACGTCCAGCACAGCTTTCAGGCGAAGGTTAGTGTTTTCCGCAGCGTTCGCGCCCATGGGTCTCCTCTAGCAGCTATTGATCCACCTGCATTTTGCCAAGGTTCCACGGCATCCGCGACCGGGCGCGGCGATTGGACCGTTGCTGTGACCGGATATGACGCGGCGAAGCGACGTGGACGGGAAGTGGATCAGAGCTTGGGGATGAGCACCGGGGTGTTCTTCTTGTACTCCTCGTAGTCGGCCTGGCCGCCCCATTTCTTGTCCGCCTTCTTCTCCAGGTGTGGGACGCCGCTGACCTTGGTGATCAGGAGCGCGACGAACACCGGGGAGATCAGGGCCACCCACTGCCAGCCCTGCAGCACGGGCAGGGCGATGATGGCGACGCCCACCCAGAGCAGGATCTCGCCGAAGTAGTTGGGGTGCCGGGATTTCGACCACAGGCCGGTGGAGATGAACTTGCCCTTGTTGGCCGGGTCCGCGCTGAACCGGCCCTTCTGCCGGTCCGCCACCGCCTCGATGCCGAACCCGGCGATCCAGACCAGCACGCCGATCAGGGCGAACCAGTCCAGCCCCACGCGGTTGGCCGAGGTCATGGCCACCCAGGCCGCGGCGGCGGTGAAGGCCACCCAGATCCCCTGCATGGTCCAGGTGGTGAGGAAGCGGATGAATGAGGGCTTGATCTCGTCGAAGCGGTCGTCCTTGCCGGCCTTGCTGATCCGGCGGAACAGGAAGGAGCCGAGCCGAGCGGCCCACACCAGCACCAGCAGTGCCAGCAGGAAGCCCCGCGCGTCGATGCCGGGCGTGAGCAGCACCAGCAGCAGGGTGACGGCGATGTAGGTCAGGGAGCCGGTCAGGTCGTAGAACCGCTCCGTCTGGCGGAGGTAGGCCGGGATGAACGCGAGCCACTGGATGATGAACGCGGCCGCCACGGCCAGGGCGAACACCGGGATGCCACCGGCCGTGGCCCCGTTCTGGCTGCCGGCCCAGGCGAGCCCGGCTCCGAGCAGCACCACCACCGGAATGACGGCGAGGGCCTTGCGTTCGGACTCATTCATGGAGCATTCCTTCCCTAGGCGGCCCGGGTCCCGGTGCCGGCACTGACTACTAAGCCTACGAACTAGTATTGAGGAAAGTTCCGTATCCACCGGCCATGCCCCGCCCACCGTCGACCGCGCACCACGCCCCGAAGGAGCTCCCATGACCCGTCCGCTCAGGAAGTGGCTGCTGGCCTACGCCGTGACCGCCGTGATTTTCGCCGCCGTCGACGCCGTCTGGATCCTCACCGTGGCCACCCCGCAGTACCGCAGCCAGATCGGCCATCTGCTTCCGGCCAGCTTCAACGCCGCCGGCGCCGTCCTGTTCTACGTCGTCTTCGTCGCCGGGATCGTCCACTACGGCGTCCGCCCGACGGACAGCCGCGCCAGCCTCCGGAGCCGGGCCGGGTCCGGAGCGCTGTTCGGCTTCTTCACCTACGCCACCTGGGCGCTCACCGCCTTCGCCGTGCTCAAGGACTTCCCCGCCGTCGTCGCCGTCACGGACATCGCCTGGGGCGCCGCCGTGTGCGCCGCCGTCAGCCCGCTGGTGGCCCTGATCCTGCGGCTGCACCACCCCCGCGCCGGCGCCGTGACTCCCGGGGACTGAACGACCGTTGCTCCGGGCAATCAGGCTGGCTACAGTGGCCTGATCGCCGCCACCCCCGCTCCCCAGGGGGCCGATCCGCGGCCCTCCCACTGTGTCAGGAGAACCCCCATGGAACACCGCACGCTTGGTTCGCTTACCGTCTCCGCCCTGGGCCTCGGCTGCATGGGCATGAGCGAGTTCTACGGCAAGGGCGATGAGCAGGAATCCGTCGCCACCATCCACGCTTTCCTCGACGCCGGCGGCACCCTGCTGGACACCGCCGACATGTACGGGCCCTTCACCAACGAGAAGCTGGTGGGCGGCGCGATCAAGGGGCGCCGCGACGACGTGGTGCTGGCCACCAAGTTCGGCAACGAACGCCGCGAGGACGGCTCCTGGGTGGGCATCAACGGCAAGCCCGAGTACGTCCGGGCCGCGTGTGACGCGAGCCTGCAGCGCCTCGGCGTGGACCACATCGACCTGTACTACCAGCACCGGGTGGACAAGACCGTGCCGATCGAGGAGACCGTCGGCGCCATGGCCGAACTGGTCCAGGCCGGCAAGGTCAAGTACCTGGGGCTCTCGGAGGCCAGCGCGGACACCATCCGCCGGGCACACGCCGTGCACCCGATCACCGCGCTGCAGACCGAGTACTCGCTGTGGGAGCGGGAGCCGGAGACCAAGGTGTTCCCGGTCCTGGCCGAGCTGGGCATCGGCTTCGTCCCCTACAGCCCGCTGGGCCGCGGCTTCCTCACCGGGCAGCTGCGCAGTGAGGACGACTTCGCGCCCGACGACTTCCGCCGCCACTCCCCGCGCTTCCAGGGCGAGAACTTCACCCGCAACCTGGAGCTGGTGGACCGGGTGACCGAGCTGGCCACCGCCAAGGGTTGCACCCCGGCGCAGCTGGCGCTGGCGTGGTTGCTGGCCCAGGGCGAGCACATCGTCCCGATCCCCGGCACCAAGAAGCGCGACCGGCTGCAGGAGAATCTCGGAGCCGTCGACGTCGAACTCACCGCCGAGGACCTGGCCCGGCTGGAGGAGCTGGCACCGGCAGGGGTGGCCGCCGGCGGACGCTACCCGGACATGGGCAGCATCGACGCCTAGGCTCTCCCGGCCCCGCCTCCGGCTTAGCGGCCGGAGGCGGCGAGTTCGGCCAGCAGCTCGGTCTTGCGCTCCTCGCTGGCGAACGAGGACCGGATGGAGTTCGCCGCGAGCCGGACACAGTCGAACTCAGAGAGGCCGATCACGCTCCGGAGCTGGGTGAAGTTGTCGTCCACGTACCCGCCGAAGTACGCCGGATCGTCCGAGTTCACGCTGACGTTCAGGCCCGCGGCCAGCATGCCCGGCAGCGGGTGCTCGGCCAGGGTGTCCACCGCGCGAAGCCGGACGTTGGAGAGCGGGCACACGGTCAACGGCATCAGCTCCTGAACCAGGCGCTCCACCAGGTCCGGGTCCTCCATGCAGCGGATGCCGTGATCGATCCGCTCAACGTCCAGGACATCCAATGCCTCGACGATGTACGACGGCGGCCCCTCCTCGCCGGCGTGCGCGATCCGGTGCAGCCCGGCGTCCTTGGCCCGGGCGAAGAGCCGCTCGAACTTCGACGGCGGGTTGCCCACCTCCGCGGAGTCCAGGCCGATCCCGGCGATCGGGGCATCCATCGCCAGCAGCTTTTCCAGCACCTCCAGCGCGGACTCCTCGGAGAGGTCCCGCAGGAATGCGGCGATCAGCAGGGTGGAGATGCCGAACTCCTCCTGCGAGGTCGCCAGCACGGCGGCCACGCCGTTGACGCAGGTTTCCAGGGCGACGCCGCGGGAGAGGTGCGCCTGCGGGTCCAGCATGATCTCCGCGTGCCGGACCCCGGCGGTGGCGGCGCGGGACAGGTAGGCCCGGGTCATGTCCGCGAAGTCCTGCTCGGTCTGCAGCACGGCCATGTTGGCGTAGTAGAGGTCCAGGAACGACTGCAGGTCCGTGAACTCGTAGCGGGCCCGCAGCTCGTCCAGGTCCGCGTACGGCAGGGGGATGTTGTTCCGCTCCGCGAGCGCGAAGATCAACTCCGGCTGCAGCGTTCCCTCGATGTGCAGGTGCAGTTCTGCCACGGGCAGCGGGCCGTGGACCTCCTCCGGGACCTCCGCGAAGTCGGGGACCCCCTCGGGCCGGGCCTCTGCTGGGTTCTCCGCTGCCTGTCCCGTTGGCTCCTCCGCCTGCGGCGCCCCATCAACTGCCTGCGGCGCCCCAGCGCCGCCGTCGTAACTTTCCATTCGGTAAGGATATGCCCGCCGCGGGCCGGGCCGGATAGAGTCAATACAATGCAGAATGATCAGCAGGCTTCCGATTTCCCCGGCCTCGCGCCCGAGGCGCCCTCGGACGGGTTCGTCCGGGTCCGCGGCGCGCGTGAGAACAACCTGCGCAACGTCGACGTCGACGTCCCCCGCGACGCGATCGTCGCGTTCACGGGGGTGTCCGGCTCGGGCAAGTCCTCGCTGGCCTTCGGCACCATCTACGCCGAGGCCCAGCGCCGCTACTTCGAGTCGGTGGCGCCCTACGCCCGGCGGTTGATCCAGCAGGGCCACAATCCCAAGGTGGAGCTGATTACCGGGCTGCCGCCCGCCGTCGCGCTCCAGCAGCGCCGCGGCACGCCCAGCTCCCGCTCCACCGTGGGCACGGTGACCACCCTGTCCAACTCGGTGCGGATGCTCTTCTCCCGCGCCGGCACGT
Source organism: Arthrobacter sp. NPDC080086 (assembly GCF_040702285.1). Taxonomy (NCBI): domain Bacteria; kingdom Bacillati; phylum Actinomycetota; class Actinomycetes; order Micrococcales; family Micrococcaceae; genus Arthrobacter; species Arthrobacter sp. NPDC080086. The sequence goes on along the minus strand of NZ_JBFBKP010000023.1, from coordinate 13,211 downwards.
ACCCGGCCGGTGCCGCCCCGCTGGATTCGGACGCGTTCTCGCCCAATACCGCCGCCGGCGCCTGCCCGGAATGCCACGGCCTGGGCATCGCCCACACCGTTTCGGAGTCCTCGCTGGTCCCGGACGCCGACCTGAGTATCCGCGACGGCGCGATCGCCGCGTGGCCGGGCGCCTGGCAGGGCAAGAACCTCCGCGACATCCTCAGCCACCTCGGCTACGACATCGACACCCCCTGGCGGAAGCTCCGCAAAAAGGACCGTGACTGGATCCTCTTCACCGAGGAACAACCCGTGGTGGAGGTGACGCCGCAGCGGGACCGCGTCGCCAAGCCGTACAAGGGCCGGTTCTGGAGCGCCCGCAGCTACGTGCTGCACACCCTGGCCGACTCGAAGAGTTCCACCATGCGCGAGAAGGTCCTGAAGTTCATGGAGACCGGTCCGTGCCCGCGCTGCGGCGGCAGCGGCCTGCGGCCCGAGGCCCTCGCCGTGACTTTCGCGGGCCGCACCATCGCCGAGCTGAACGCGGTCCCGATGAGTGAACTCGCCGACATCATCCGGCCCACCACCGAGCTGACCGGCGCCGGGACGGCGTCACGGAAACAGTCGTCCGGGGAAACCAACGAGGTGGCGGTCGCGATCACCCGCGACCTGTTGCAGCGTGTCACCGTGCTGCTGGACCTGGGCCTGGGCTACCTGGCGCTGGGCCGCTCCACCCCCACCCTCTCCCCCGGCGAGATGCAGCGGCTGCGGATCGCCACCCAGCTGCGGTCCGGGTTGTTCGGTGTGATCTACGTCCTGGACGAGCCCTCCGCCGGACTGCACCCGGCCGACGCGGAGCCGCTGCTGGCCGTGCTGGACCAGCTGAAATCCGCCGGTAACTCGGTGTTCGTGGTGGAGCACAACATGGACGTGGTGCGGCGGGCGGACTGGCTGGTGGACGTGGGTCCGCGGGCCGGCGAGGGTGGAGGCGAGGTGCTCTACAGCGGGCCTGTGGACGGCCTCGCCGGGGTGGACGCCTCGGTCACGCGGCCGTACCTGTTCCCCGACGCCGCTTCGCCGACCGACGACGGCGGTGCGGGTTCGCGCGGCGACGGCGGCGCACGCGACGGCGACGGCGGTGGCTCCAGGGAACCGAACGGGTGGTTGAAGCTCCGCGATATCAGCCGCCACAACCTGCAGCACCTCGACGCTGACTTCCCGCTGGGCGTCCTGACTGCCGTGACCGGCGTCTCCGGGTCCGGTAAATCCACGCTGGTCAGCCAGGTCCTGGCCGGGGTGACCGGCCGCTGGCTGCACGGGGACAACGGCGGTGCTGACGGCGACGGCACGTCCGGCGGCGCTGCCGGCACCACCGTCGGTTCCGCCGCCGACCCGGAGGACGCCGGGGACGCCGGGGACGCCGGGGAGCTCACCGAACCGCTGACCGTCGGGCCCGTGACCGGCCTGGAACTGATCGACCGTCTCGTCAAGGTGGACCAGAAGCCGATCGGCCGGACGCCGCGCTCCAACCTGGCCACCTATACCGGCCTGTTCGACGCGGTCCGGAAGGTCTTCGCCGGCACGGACGAGGCCAAGGCCCGCGGCTACGGCGCCGGCCGGTTCTCCTTCAACGTCGCCGGCGGCCGCTGCGAGACCTGTCAGGGCGAGGGCTTCGTCGCCGTCGAACTGCTCTTCCTGCCCGGCAGCTACGGCCCGTGCCCCGAATGCCACGGTTCCCGGTACAACCCGGAAACCCTGGAGGTCACCTACCGGGGCAAAAACATTGCGGAGGTTTTGGGCATGACGGTGGACGCCGCCGCCGAATTCCTTGCCCCCGTTCCGGCCGCGGCCCGCGCCCTGCAGACCCTCCGCGAGGTGGGCCTGGGCTACCTACGCTTGGGCCAACCCGCCACCGAACTCTCCGGCGGCGAGGCGCAGCGGATCAAGCTCGCCACCGAACTCCAGCGTGCTCAGCGCGGGCATTCGCTCTACCTGCTGGACGAGCCCACCACCGGGCTGCACCCTGCCGACGTCGAGCTGTTGATGGCGCAGCTGCACCGGTTGGTCGACGCCGGAAACACGGTGGTGGTGGTCGAGCACGAGATGGACGTGGTGGCCGCCGCCGACTGGGTGATCGACCTCGGCCCGGCCGGCGGGGACGCCGGCGGCAAGATCATCGCCGCGGGCGAACCGGCCGCCGTCGCCCGCTCCGCCAAGAGCCGCACCGCGCCCTACCTGAAGTCCGCCCTCGGAAGCCGCGCCCGGCGCTAAGGGAAGCGCCGGGGCAGGCGGCCGGGTTGAAACCTGCTGCGGTCTGTCCTAGCGTGGGCGGATGCCCGAAATCGGGCGATCGCATGCCCGGTGCTGCCACCACCAGAACTGCCCGACCGGCAGACACCGCAGATGACCTCTATTGTCAGGGGCGGGCAGTGGCGCGACAACGCCCGGGGACGGGCCGAGCGCAGGTGGCCCTCAGGAGCAGCTGAACCACATGAAGACCTCAACCCTCACCACTGCCGCGCGCCGCGGCGCCGCCCTGGCCGCCATCTCCGCCGCCGGCGTCGCACTTTCCGCCACCGCCGCCAGCGCCGCGACCCCCGCCGCCACGTCCACCTCCACCTGGGACGCCCTGGCCCAGTGCGAGAGCGGCGGCAACTGGAGCACCAACACCGGCAACGGCTTCTCCGGCGGCCTGCAGTTCACCCAGAGCACCTGGGCGGCCAACGGCGGCACCGGCTCCCCGGCCAACGCGACCCGCGAGCAGCAGATCGCCGTCGCCCAAAACGTCCAGGCCAGCCAAGGCTGGGGCGCGTGGCCGTCCTGCGCCGCGCAGCTTGGCCTCAGCGGAGGCGGCGGTGCCAGCGTCCCCGTCCAGTCCGCCCCTGTCCAGAGCACCCCCGTCAAGGCCGCACCCCAGGCCGCCCCGATCCAGGCACCCGTGCAGGCACCCGTTCCTGCCCGGCACGCGGCCCCGGTGGCCCTCAGCGGCGAGACCTACACGGTGCAGAGCGGCGACAGCCTCAGCACCATCGCCGAGCACCTGAACATCAAGGGCGGCTGGCAGGCCCTGGCCGACGCCAACACGGACACCATCAGCGACCCGAACCTGGTCCTCGCCGGGCAGGTCCTGCAGCTTCCGGCCTAGCTTTCAGGGCGAGACAAAACGACGACGCCGGCGCGGCCTTGGGGGGCCGCTCCGGCGTCGTCGTTTGTTGTCTTTGTCGCCGTTCAGGCGGTGCGGGGCAGTTCGCGGATGATGCGGACCTTCCACGCGGCGTCGTCGCTGGTGTCCAGCAGCGCCACCGTTCCGTGGGCCAGGTTCAGGGCCACGCGCTTGGCGGCGAGGAGCTCGAGGTAGAGCTGTTCGTTCATCCGGGCGGGGGTGTCGATGACGTACTTCACGGCGTCGCGGACCTTGCGGTAATTGTCGCTGCGCTCCCGGTGCAGGTGCAGTTCCAGCATCCGGCGCTGCTTCAGCCGCGGCTCGTGCCGGTTCAGCCAGGTCACCGCGGCGTGGACGGCCACCACCAGGGCCACGGACACCACGTAGATTTCCCAGCCGCTGGAGAGCAGGAACAGCGGAAGGTTGGCGATGGCGACCAGGGCGATCAGCATCCGGAACGCCAGGATTCTGCGCATCGTCAGAGCCACCGACGCCAGGGCCGCGCGGAAGCCGTGCTGTTCCTTGCGGGCCGCGGCCGGATCCAGGGTGAATTCCTCGAGCACCAGGATGCCGTTGGCTTCCGGGCTGAGCATTTGTCCGTATTTGGGCGCAAAAGGCGCCGTCGTTTCAGGGGTCATGGCGGATCTTCCGTGAAGCGGGGTGGTTCCGATCCATGATAGAACTCCCGGCTGGGAGCTGTCTGTAGGCGCCCGGCATGTGAACACGCTCACCCCGGGCGGCCCGCAATTGGTGATGCGGGCCCGCGGCCTCAAACTGGAGAGATGCAAACTTTCCTGCCCTACTCCGATTTCCGGCAAAGCGCCGCGGCCCTGGACCGTGCCCGGCTGGGCAAGCAGCGCGTCGAGGCCCTCCAGGTGCTCCGCGCCCTGGTCATCCCCCAGTACGGCTGGCAGACCCACCCGGCCGTCCGGATGTGGATGGGCCACGTCCCCGCGCTGACTATGTACGGTCTGGCGATGGTGGATGAATGGGTGGCCCGCGGCGGGGAAGACACCACCCGCGGCCGGATCCTGGAGTTCGCGCCGCAGGCCGGCCACCCGGACTACGCGGACCGGATCCAGATGCCATACTGGCTGGGCGACCCCGGGTTCCACCTCGCCCACCGCTCCCGCCTGCTGGCCAAGGAGCCCTCGTTCTACGCCGACGTGTTCCCCGGCACGGACCCGGACCTGGAGTACCTCTGGCCGGAGCCCAAGCTCGAGCTGCTGCCGGAGGACCCCGAGGGCGAGAAGATGTGGATCCTGCGGCTGCCCGTCGAGGGCACCGATCCCTCGGACCTGTTGACGGTGAGCCTGCCGCCCGGGCGCGGCAAGGGCGCGGCCCCGGACGACGGCGAGTACCAGTTCGTCTACGCCGAGCCCACCTCCCGCCGGCCGGAGAAGAACGCCAAGAAGCGGCCCGCGAAGGCGCAGCCGAAGAAGCCCACCCGCAAGCGTCTGGCCCAGGAGGAGGCGTTCACCACGCTCCCGGGCAAGTCCGTGGTGGCTGTCCCGTTCGACGCCGGCCGCACCTTCGCCGTCGGCAAGGTCGTGGGCCGTCCGATCGAGGTGGAGGGCCGGTTCGCCCGCGACTTCGAGGTGGACGAGGTCATCGCACGCGAGGAGTTCGACTACCCGGCCCTGCTCCAGGATCCCCGGCTCTTCTTCCCGATCCCCGCGCGCTAGGCGGGCGGGGCGGCTCGCGCGGGCCGAACCCGCGAGCCAGTCCGTTGATGTGACTGGTGGGACCAGCCCCTGTGACGTATGGTGTCAGCCACCGTCCCATCGCTTCGGCGACGGGCATCACGCCAGACGCTGCTTGGGGGAAGTCATGGCTGCAGGAGAAGGAGCCGCGGAGAAGTCGCGGCTCGCAGCTGAACGGGTTGCACGTTTGCGACGGGAGCTGGAGCACGCCGAGCGGAACGCCCACGCCTGGTCCCTGGGTGCGGCGGGCGAAGCAATTCTCGCTGAGAAACTCAGAGAGATTGCGCCGCTTGGCTGGCAGGTCATCCACGATGTCCACTGGCCGGGGCGGCCCCAGGCTAATCTTGACCACGTCCTGATCGGTCCGGGCGGCATTGTGGTGGTGGACGCCAAGAACTGGAACGGGGAGGTCACTCTCTCCGGCGGAACTCTCCGGCAAAACGGATACGCCCGACACCACAGCGTCGCCGGGGTCGGTCAGCAGGCGGCCGCCGTGGCGGCGGTCCTGGAACCGGGGCATCGGCGGTTGGTACAGGGATGGATCTGCCTGGTAGGCCAGCCGGAGCTCAGCGGTACGGCGAGCGGTGGAACACGCATCGAGGGTCTCAACACCATCGCGCGGGCGGTCGCCGAGCTGCCGACGGTCCTTGATGCGGCCCTGATTCCAACAATCCATGCCTATCTGCAGTCTCTCCTGGGTGGCGCCACCAGCCCGCAGCTGCTTTCCACGGCGCAGTTCACAGCGTCCAGCACCACAGCATCGCGGCCGCCCGGTGCCGCCACCGTGCAACCCAAAAGCCGGGGCTCCCGGCGACCCCAATCTGCGCGGCCGAAGGCGCCAGCACGGAGTCGACGCCGCGGTGGCCAACAGAAGGTGAGCTGCATCGGGGCGCTCTTCAGGTTGGCCGTCCTCATGATTCTGCTGTCCTTCATCTTCAGCTTTCTCTCCGGCCTCAGGCCTACAGCGCCGGCTGGCCCGCCAGCTCCACAGCCGACACCTACCGTGGTCCAGCCCGTTCCGAAGCGCTAACCTCGTCCACTCGCCGAGTCCCCGCAGCGGCGCGTTCCCAACCGGCCCGATCCGACCCGGCACAGAGCCCCTCCGATTTGCTGGCAGACTTGCCGGTATGACTGTTCTGCTTGCCGGATGCGGCGACCTGGGGACTGAGGCCGGGCTGCGGTTTGCCGCCGCCGGACACCGCGTGGCGGGCTGGCGACGCTCGCCGGAGAAGCTGCCTGCCGGGATCGAAGGCTTTGCGGCGGACCTGACCCGTGGTGAGCTGCCGCCCGTCCCGGCGGACACCACCGCCGTCGTCGTGGCCGTCGCCGCCGACTCGCCCACCGAGGAGGCCTACCGCGCCGCCTACGTGGACGGCCTGTCCCGGGTGCTCGACGCCGTCCTCGCCTCCGGGGCTCCCGTGCGGCGGGTGTTGTTCGTCTCCTCCACGGCGGTCTACGGCGATGCCGACGGCGGCTGGGTGGACGAGGCCTCCGCACCGAACCCCGGCGGCTTCTCCGGGCGCATCATCCTCGAGGCCGAACGGCTGCTGGCCGACCGGCTCGAGGGCACCGGCATCGCCCCGGTGGTGCTGCGCCTCGGCGGGATCTACGGCCCGGGCCGGACCCGGCTGATCGACATGGTCCGCGGCGGCAAGGCCACACTGCCGGCAGGTTCCAAGCTCACCAACCGCATCCACCGCGACGACGCCGCCGCCGCGATCGTGCGCCTCTGCACGATGGAGGCCGAACCAGCTCCGCTCTACCTGGGCGTCGACAACGAACCGGCCGAGATGGCGGACGTCCTGACCTTCCTCGCCGCGGAGCTGGGCCTGCCCGCCCCGCAGCCGGCGGACCCCGACGGCGGCGGCCGCACCGGCAGTGACCGCCCCACCTCGGGCCGTTCCTCCGGGGAACCGTCCCGCGGCGGCAACAAGAAGGTCAGCAACGCCCTGCTGCGCGGCACCGGCCTGGAGTTCACCTACCCGAGCTACCGTGAGGGCTACCGCGCCGTGCTGGCCGGCGTCGGCGTCCGCCACCCCTAACTCGGACCGCAGCAGAACCACGCCACCCACCCGTCCCAAGGAGCAGCATGGACTTCAGGAGCATCATCGAGGCCGTCGGCGGCTTCATGGACTTCGCCGGGGTGGCGGTGATGGTGGTGGGCGCCCTGGTGTCGCTGCCGATGGCGCTGCGGGGCGTCCAGCCCCGCGGTCTGCCCGCGGATTCGGAGCCGCTCTCGAAATACCGGTCCTACCGGCAGCTGCTGGGCCGCTCGATCCTGCTGGGCCTGGAACTGTTGGTCGCGGCGGACATCATCCGCACCGTGGCCATCACCCCCACCTTTGAGAGCGTCGCCGTCCTCGCCATCATCGTGCTGATCCGGACGTTCCTGAGCTTCTCGCTGGAACTGGAAATCACCGGCCGCTGGCCCTGGCAGAAGCCCTCCTCCGGCAGCCGGGCCGAGACCGGCGCTGCCTGACCGTTCCTCCCTGAGCAAAACCCCTTCTCCGGCCAGCCGCACCCGGTTAGGCTCGCGAAATGACGGAAACCACAGCCTCCAAAGCCACCGAACTCCTCCGCCTGCACCAGGCACCCGAGATCCTCCAGGTCGTCAACGTCTGGGACGCCATCAGCGCCAAGGTCATCGGCGACGTGCCCGGCACCCGGGCCCTCGCCACGGCCAGCCACTCCATCGCCGCCTCGCTCGGCTACGAGGACGGCGAGAACATCCCGCTCGATGAGATGATCGCCGCCATCGGCCGGATCACGGCCGCCACGGACCTGCCGGTCAGCGCCGACCTCGAATCGGGCTACGGCACCCCCGGCGAAGCCGTGCGGAAGGCGATCGGCGTCGGCGTCGTCGGCGCGAACATCGAGGACCAGATGCGTCCCCTCGCGGACGCGGTCGCCCAGATGCGCTCGGTGACGGAGGCCGCCGCGGACGAAGGCATCGACTTCGTTCTCAACGCCCGCACGGACGCGTTCCTCAAGGGCAAGGACCGGGACCAGCGCGAGGTCCTGACCGACGCGATCGAACGCGGCCGCGCCTTCCTGGACGTCGGCGCCACCACCGTGTTCGTGCCGGGGCTGCTGGACGAGGGGACCGTCGCCGCGCTGGTGGACGGGATCGGCTGGAACAAGGTCTCCGTCATCAACGTCCCCGGCTCCCTGGCCCCGGCCCGGCTGCAGGAACTCGGCGTCGCCCGGATCTCCTACGGCCCGTGGACCCAGCGGGTGGCGCTGACCGCCCTGGCCGACACCGCCGCCCAGCTCCTCGCCGGCGGCGCCCTGCCCGACGGCACCCGGCCGCTGAACTGATGGATCCCTGGCCCGCGGCGCCGGAGCTGCCCCGCCCGGTCATTATGGACCAGCGCTGGAGCCACGCCGTGTTCCTGCACTGGCGCATCCCCCGGCCCGCCGCCGCGCGCTTCATGCCCGCGGGGGTGGAGCCGGACGAGTTCGACGGGTCCGCCTGGGTGGGCCTGATCGGCTTCCGGATGCAGGGCGCTGGCATCGGCACCGGCCCGGCCATCCCGTATTTCGGCAGCTTCACCGAGATCAACGTCCGGCTCTATTCGCGGGAACCGGACGGCACCCGGGGCGTGGTGTTCCTGTCCCTGGACGCTTCCCGGCTGGCGGTGGTCCTCGCGGCGCGGGCCGCGGGCATCCCCTACGTCTGGTCCCGGGACGGCTACCGCCCGCAGACCCCGGAGGACCCCGCCACCGGGTACACGGTGCGGCGGTTCCGGGGCGGCGCGGCCAGCGACTTCGCCGTGGTTCCGGACTACGACGGCGCCGCCGGAGACCCGCTGTCCGTGCACCTGACGGCGCGGTTCGGGCTGCACTCCCGGTTCCACGGCCAGACCCTCTACATCCCCAACACGCACACCCCCTGGCCGCTGTACCCGGCGCGGATCGCGCGGCTGGAGGACGGGCTGGTGGCCGCGGCCGGGATCGCGGTGGACGGGCCGCCGGAGTCGGTGCTGTACTCCCCCGGGGTCCGGACCCAGTTCGGCCGGCCCCGGGCACTGACGGGTTCCGGCCGGGCGAGCTCCGGCCGCGGCTGAGGCGCTCCCCGATCCGTCCTGACGGGCTTCAAGGGTCTTTCTTCCCTGTCCGTCGCGCCCGGGGAGGCGTGTAGTGGATGGGGTCCGGTCTCCACCCCGGGAGCCAAGGCAGGCACATCATGGAGCACATCTCCCCACCTCTTAGACGCCGCATGGTCGCCCTGACGGGAGCAGCCGTCCTGTGCGGATCATTATTCGCGGCCGCGGATCCCGCCCGGGCCGACGACGGCGGTCCGGTCAGCATCGAGGCGGCGGCCCTCCGCAGCCACGGCGCGGACGTGAGGGTCAGGCTCAGCTACCGGTGCGACGAGGGCCGGAGCGCCGGCGTCGGGATCGTCCTCAGCCAGGCAACACCGTCCGGGCCGGATGTCGTCGGCGGCGCCGGTACGGGCCAGCGCCCCTGTACCGGTGAGACAGAGACCGTCACGCTCACGTTGCCGGCCGCAGGCGGCCGCTTCGCTTCCGGAGAGGCCTCGGCGGCCGTGTCGCTCTTCACCAACGCGCCCGGGACACCGGACACTATCGAGCAGTTCACGACGACGGTCTGCCTGGAGCACGGCGGCCCCGGTAGCCAGACCGGTCCTTGACCGTCCTGCCGCCGCGTCCGGGTTACCGTCCCGCGGCGTACCCTTGCGCGCCCCGCGGGTTCGCGGCCGCCTGCAGCACGCCGGTTTCCGGGTCCCGCGCGACAGCAGAGATCCGGCCCAGGCTCCAGCCCGGCGCCGTCGTCACCGCGTGTCCGCGGCGCTTCAGCCCGGCGATGACCTCGTCGCCCAGCCGTTCCTCGACCACCGCGCCGCCGGGTTCCCAGGTGCGGGGCCAGAAGGAGCCCGGCATCGACGTCGTGTGGAAGGTGGGCGCGTCGATGGCCTGCTGCGGCGTGTACCCGCCCACGATGGTGCGCAGCAGGTACGGCAGCTGCCACTGGTCCTGCTGGTCGCCGCCGGGTGAGCCGAGGGCGGTGACGGCCTGCCCGTCGCGGAGCACCAGGGTGGGCGTCAGCGTGGTGCGGGGCCGCTTCCCCGGCGTCAGGGTGGAGGGGGTGTCCTCCTCGAGCCAGGTCATCTGCAGCCGGGTGCCCAGGCAGAATCCCAGCTCCGGGATGGCCGGGGAGGACTGCAGCCAGCCGCCGGAGGGGGTGGCGGAGATCATGTTGCCCCAGCGGTCGACGACGTCCACGTGGCAGGTGTCGCCGCGGGTCTCGCCGGTGCGGGCCACCGTCGGTTCCCCGGCGCCGAGCCCCGCCGGGCCCGGCCCGGCGCCGTCGTGGACCAACGCGGGCGGCGTGTACTCGGTCCGCAGCGGCGGCAGGTAGGGTTCCCGGCCGGGCACCGTCCCGGGGCGGAACTCGTGGGAAGCCCGCTCGGTGATCAGCGCCCGCCGCTCGGCGCAGTATTCGGGCGAGAGCAGGTAGTCCAGCGGCACCTCGGTGTCGCCGTAGTAGGCCTCCCGGTCCGCCAGCGCCAGTTTCTGCGCCTCCAGGATGGTGTGGGCGCCGAGCTCGGTGGACGGGTCCAGGTACCGGTCCTCGAAGCCCTCCAGGATTGCGAGCGTCTGGAGCAGCGCCGGCCCCTGTCCCCAGGGACCGGTCTTGGCGATGGTGTAGCCGCGGAACTCTACCGTGGCGGCGGGCTCGTACCCGGCGCGGAATCCGGACAGGTCCCCGGCCGCCAGCACGCCGGCGTGGTCCGTTCCGGAGGAGTGCCGGTGCGGGAGCTGGACGGAGGCGACCATGGCGCTGGCCACGAACCCCTCGCTCCACTCGCGCCGGGCCGCGTCGATCCGGTCCTCGCGGGAGCCGCCGTCGGCCTGCCCGGCCGTGACCAGGCGCTCCAGGGTGCGGGCGTAGGCCGGGTTGCGGAACAGCTCCCCCTCGGCGGGGATGGTGCCGCCGGGCATCCAGAGCTCGGCGGAGCTGGGCCAGTGCTCGCGGAACAGCTCGGCCACGGTCGCGATCGTGGCGCCCACCCGGCTCAGCAGGGGGTGTCCGTCGCGCGCGTAGCCGATCGCGAACTCCAGCACCGCGTCCAGTTCCCACGTGCCGTGGTCGCGCAGCAGGAGGAGCCAGGCGTCGACGGCGGCGGGCACGGCCGCGGCGAGGGCCCCGGACCCGGGAACCAGGTCCAGGCCCTCGCTGCGGTAATGCTCCACGGTGGCGGCGGCCGGCGCCGGGCCCTGACCCATGAGCACCACCGGGGTGTCCGGGTCCGCGGCGGTGACCAAGACGCCGGTCATGTCCCCGCCGGGACCGTTGAGGTGCGGCTCGACGACGTGCAGGACGAAGGCGGCCGCGACGGCGCCGTCGAACGCGTTGCCGCCGCGTTCCAGCACCGCCTGCGCGGCCGCCGTCGCCAGCCAGTGCGTCGAGGCACTCATGCCGAAGGTGCCCTGCAGGGTGGGCCGGGTGGTGAACAGATCCGGAGCGGTAAACGTCATGCTCAGCCGAACAGCGCCGTCACTTTGGTCAGCGTCTCGTAGACGCCGTAAGCCAGCGGCAGGCCCACCAAGGCCCACGCGATGGTCAGCCGGGCGGGGGACGCGTTGACGGGGCTGTCGGCTCCGTGCGGGTGCTGGGTGCTCATCTCAGGCCTCCATGGCGGGTTCGGTGGAGCGGTTGCTCTCGGGACGGGGTTCGTGGAAGCGGGCGGCGACGGGCTTGACCATCAGGTTGGCCACGAAGCCCACCACCAGCAGGGCCACCATGGTCAGCAGCGCCGGCTGGTAGGACGCGGCGTTGAGCTTGCCCGGGGTGCCCTGGGCGTCGAGGAACGCGTTGACGATCAGCGGCCCGGCGACGCCGGCGGCGGACCAGGCGGTCAGCAGCCGGCCATGGATCGCGCCCACTTGGAAGGTGCCGAAGAGGTCCCGCAGGTAGGCCGGGGCGGTCGCGAAGCCGCCGCCGTAGAAGGAAATGATCAGGAACGCCAGCGCTACGTAGAGGATGGTGGTGGAGGACCCGGCCAGGGCCAGCAGCACGTACAGCACGGCGCCGACGCCCAGGTACACCATGTAGATGCGCTTGCGGCCGGTGACGTCGGAGGTGGCGGACCAGGCGAAGCGGCCGGCCATGTTGCCGATGGACAGCAGCCCCACGAAACCGGCGGCGACGGCCGCGCTGACCAGTGAGGTGCCGCCGGGCTGGCGGAAGAAGTCCTGGATCATCGGGGCGGCCTGCTCCAGGATGCCAATGCCGGCGGTGACGTTGCAGAACAGCGCCACCCAGACCAGCCAGAACTGCGGCGTCTTCACCGCGTTCTTGGCCGAGACGTTGTCCGTGGTGACCAGCTTCGCGGCCTTGACCTTGGACGGGTCGAAGCCGACGGGCTTCCAGCCGTCGGCGGGGACCTTGATGGTGAACGCGCCGAAGAGCATGTAGGCGAGGTAGACGACGGCGAGGGTCAGGAAGAGCTTGCCGACGGCGTCGCCGCTGGCCACCCAGCCCTGGGCGCTGGAGTTGGGGTCGTAGGCCTTCAGCAGGGCGGTGGAGACGGGGCTGGCGATCAGCGCGCCGCCGCCGAAGCCCATGATGGCCATGCCGGTGGCCAGGCCCGGCCGGTCCGGGAACCACTTGATCAGGGTGGACACCGGCGAGATGTAGCCGATGCCCAGGCCAATGCCACCCACCACGCCGTAGCCCAGGTAGACCAGCCACAGCTGGCGGGTGAAGATGCCGAGGGAGCCGATCAGGAAGCCGCTGGCCCAGAACATGGCCGAGGTGAACATGGCCTTGCGCGGGCCGTTCTTGTCCACCCAGGTGCCCATGATGGCGGCGGAGAGGCCCAGCATCACGATGGCGATGGAGAAGATGATACCGATCTCAGTCAGGCTGGCGCCAAAGTGTTTGACCAGGGCGGTCTTGTACACGCTGGTGGCGTAGGCCTGGCCGATGCACAGGTGCACGGCGAGCGCGGCGGGCGGAACCAGCCAGCGGTTGAACCCCGGAGGGGCGATTGTGCGGTCACGGTCCAGCCAGCCCATTGGTGCTCCCCTTGCTCAGTCGGGGACGACGCCGTCCCCGCAGTTTGATCTGCGCCTCCCCGGGGCACAGAGGCGAAAGGCCTCACTTGGGCCGTTGCCTCCGGCAATCATGGTGCAGATCACACGTCGGCGTCGAGGTTCCGAAGTCACGACGGGCGGTTTCACGATGAGCGGTAGCATTTTCGCGACGAACGGTAGGCGCTACTTCCCGAGTCCCGCCCGCCGCAGGGCTTCGGCCATCGCGGTGTTCCCCGGCGCCGGGGCGGCAGGTCCCTTGGGAGCCGACGTCGGGCGTGGCCCGTGCTGGCCCCGGCGGTCGCCG